>JAKIUS010000008.1 GCA_021647445.1 Geopsychrobacter sp.
ACTGCCCTTGAAAACGTAGCGCTTCCATTATTGGTGCAGGGAATGACTGTCAACGATGCAAAACAGAGGGCTCATGAATTATTGGGGCGTTTGCATTTGCAGTCCAGAGAACGGCATGTTCCGGCGCGATTATCAGGTGGTGAAGCTCAAAGAGTTGCTGTGGCCAGGGCACTGGTTACAAATCCACGCTTACTGCTTGCTGATGAACCAACGGGCAATCTTGATGAACGTACGGCAAGGGATGTTTTTGAAGTACTGCAACAGTTATGCACTGAAGAAAAGGCTTCTGTTGTGATGGTGACACATAGCAAGGGGCTTGCTGCTGCCTGTGAGCGGATGCTATGCCTGAAAAATGGTCATCTTATCGATATTTCCTGAAATATTTCTAATTAATTATTACTGCGACTTTTAGCACAGATTCAAAAAGGATTTGACGGATCATAAAGTTCTGTTAAACTTCATGTTACTTCTAGCATGACGTGTTAAAATTATGTTTTAGTTATGTTTTAGTTATGTTTTAGTGGGGGTTGAGGTGAATGTAACTAAAGCTGAAATTGCTAAAATTGTTCACGAACGTGTTGGACTCACCAAGAAAGAGTCGGCTCAGATTGTTGAGTCAGTTTTAAGTGCTGTTTTCCAATCACTGGAACAGGGCGGGAATGTGAAGCTTTCAGGGTTTGGACATTTTGTTGTTCGTAAAAAACATGCGCGTCGGGGTCGTAACCCCAAAACAGGGAGCGATATTACCATTGCTCCACGCTCCGTTGTAACATTTCGTGCCAGCCCATTACTCAAAAAGAAAATGTTAGAGGGAGATAAATGAGTACAAAGCAGGCATTGGTCAAAGCCGGAGTTAAACTTCCGGAGTTATCAGATAAACTTTTCTTTTCCATCAGGGAAGTCAGTGATCTGTGTGCTGTTGAACCACATGTTTTACGCTATTGGGAAACAGAATTTAAACATATAAAACCGGTTAAAAAGAGCGGTAACCGTCGTTTTTATCGGCACCGTGATGTCTATGCAGTATTTCAAATTAAACACCTGCTTTATGACCTTAACTTTACTATTCGTGGCGCCAAAAAACGTTTGCTCAATGATGATCTGAAAGATATTGTAGATCAACACGACAGTCAGACTATATTGAGACAGATCCAACAGGAATTAGGTGAAATCTACAAACTTCTTGACTGATTAAGACTTACATTCTCAATGATTATAAGTAGGCTTACCCGCCTATAATCGGGGCGTAGCGCAGCCTGGTAGCGCACCAGACTGGGGGTCTGGTGGTCGGAGGTTCGAATCCTCTCGTCCCGACCATAAAATCGACGCATGACAGGCCGATCTCTTTATAGAAGAGATCGGCCTTTCATTTTATCCCCGTCAGGAAGTGATAATCTTCTGACGGATGTAGAGTTGATTGTGAAATGGAATCTTCCGCAGTCCTTAACAACGGGAGGGAATTGGGCTCATCGCGTAGCGGGAGATATACCGCCGGGCCAGTGTATGTAAAATGCGTGCCCGATTGTCGAATTTGTCCTATACTCAGTCCTCAGGGGCCGGTTGGTCGTTTGTGAACATTCGGCTGGAACTGGTTCTGATGTTTTTATAAGGAGAAATCAATTTATGCCCCAGGCTAATACCAACGAGTATTTTCGGCTTTTTTTTGAAACACCCCAGGCCATTCTCTCCGCGCGCAATCTGCAAGAGACCCTCGATTCCCTTGTTCAACGGACCGTTTCAGCCTTGGTGATCAAGGCTGGCGGGTTGCGACTGATAGACGAGAGGAGCCACTGTCTCGAGCAGGTTGCGGCTTTCGGTTTAAGCGATACCTATCTGGAGAAGGGGGCCCTAAATACTGATCAGAGTATCCCTGAGGTGCTTGAGGGGCGACCGGTTTGTATCCAGAACGCTTATAATGATCCACGTATCCAGTACCCGGATGCCATGCGCACCGAGGGGATCAATACCATCCTCTCTGTGCCGGTGATTGCTGGGGAAAAGGTCATCGGTGTCTTGCGTCTCTATAGTGCTGAAGTGCGTGATTATACAGATGAAGAGATAGAATTTATCTCTGCGCTGGCCGAGATGGGCGGGCTGGCCATCGCCAATGCGCAACTTCATCAGTCCGACGGCGATAAGTTAGCATCCCTGTTCGATGAGATGGGTGTTGAACTGCCCGCTGATGTTGAGTCCAGCACGCAGCAGTTTGATACCTGTGCTTTTTTGCCTGTCGATCCGCTCAAGGGGCTCGGTTATTTTCGCACTCTGCATGAAGTTACCCAGGCGATTTTATCGACCCATGAATCGAAGCAGGTCATGCAGTTGATTGTCGATAAGGTGATCGGTATCATGCAGGTCAAAGCCAGTGCCCTGCGTTTACGTAACGAAACCACCCATGAGCTGGAGTTGATCGTTGCCACCGGGCTGAGTGCAAAATTTCTAGCCAAGGGACAACCACACACCGACCAGAGTATCAGCGAGACCTTAGCAGGCAAAGCTGTTCAGATAACCGATACTGCGAATGATCCACGACTTGAATATCCGCTTGAAACGGTCGCCGAAGGCATCTCTTCGATTCTCTCCCTGCCGATTGTCGCGCGTCAGCGGGTGGTCGGTGTGCTGCGGATCTACAGTGCCGAAGAACGTCAGTTTACCCAGGACGAAATCACCTTCCTTACCGCGCTGGCCGGAATATCCGGTGTGGCCATCATGAACGCCCGCTACTACGAGGCAACCCGTAATGATCTCTCGTTTTGGACGGCGACTCTCGGCTATATGCAGGATTGATAATAGAAAAAGTCCGATTATTAAATAAACCCAAGGGAATTCTATGGCCATCAGCGCCACTATATTTAAAGCCAGTCTGCAGATCTCTGATATGGATCGTAACTATTACGCCGAGCATCTGCTGACTCTGGCACGGCACCCTTCTGAGACGGACGAGCGCATGATGGTGCGGATGCTCGCTTTTGCCCTGCACGCAGATGAGCAGCTCAGTTTTACCCGTGGGCTGTGTGCCGATGAAGAACCGGATCTGTGGCTGAAGAGTTTAAGTGACGAGATTGAGTTGTGGATCGATGTCGGTCTGCCGGATGAACGGCGGGTGCGTAAGGCGTGCAACCGGTCTGCTCTTGTCTGTCTGTACCTCTATGGTGGCCGTGGGGCCGATCTGTGGTGGCAGCGTAACGCCGAGAAACTGAAGCGCTTTAGTAACCTGCAGGTAGTTGAAATTTCCGATCTGTCCTGCAAGGAGCTGACGGCACTGGTACAGCGCAATATGCAGGTACAGTGCACGATCCAGGATGGTGAAATCTGGTTGAATGCAGGCGACAGGAGTTGTTCTGTTACCCCGTTGGTGCGTCAGTTGCCGACTTGATCATTGTTGATTCGAAATGAGTCGAAGACTCATTGATCAGATTTCACGACAAACGATCTGTGTTCTGTTATGGTGCGTGCGGATTTAAAGGTTCATTTTCTCTCGCAATTTTTATTAGTTTAAGGTGTTTCAATATGACCGAACTCGATACCGCTTTTGATGCTCTGCGGACTGCTCCCGATGATCGTGAGGCCCAGTCCGGTTTTTACGATCTGTTTCTCAATTCCAGTTTTTTTGTGCCGACGGTTCAGGAAAATCTGTCAATGGATGAAGAGGATGGAGACCAAGAGACGGAAGTCCCCTTGATTGTTGAAAACAACGGTACCGATTATCTGGTTCTTTTCGATCTGCAGCAGCGACTTAATGACTGGGCCGAGCAGGAGGCTCCGTTCGTTAAGCTGCCCGGCCATCTAATTGCCGAAATGACCACTCCCGAACTCAACTGGGCGCTGAATATCGGCACGGATCACAGCAAGCTGTTCGCACCGGACGAAATAGACTGGCTCAAGGATGTGGTCGTGCGCTGCAAGGCCGAAGGCGAAGGAAATACCGAAGGCTGACTTCTTCACTAAACAGGTTGCCTGCAATAGCAGATCGGTGCTATAGATTCGCTGCGAAAAAGACCACAGGGTTCGTCCCGGTGGTTTTGTTTTTTTTGATTCTGCCCGAGCAGTCTGTCGGACGATAGTAAAAGGATTTTCAGTTATGATCAGTGTCTCAAATATCTGTCTGGCTTACGGCAAGCGGACGATCTTCAAAAACGTCAACATCAAGTTCACTCCAGGCAATTGTTACGGACTGATCGGAGCGAATGGCGCGGGGAAATCGACTTTTTTGAAAATTCTGGCCGGTGATACCGAGCCCGATAAGGGCGAGGTGAGCATCGGCAAGGGGCTGCGCATGGCGGTGTTGCGCCAAGATCAATTTGCCTTTGATGAAGAGACCGTTTTCAACACGGTGATCATGGGTCACAAGCGACTCTATGAAGTGATGGCCGAACGCGAAGCGATCTACACCAAGGAGGATTTTACTGAAGAGGATGGCGTGCGTTCTGGTGAGCTTGAGGCAGAGTTTGCCGAGATGAATGGTTATGAAGTGGAATCTGAAGCGGCGGTGTTGTTGAATGGTCTGGGGATTGGTGAAGACCTGCGTCAGCGACAGATGAAGGATCTCGAAGGGGGTGAGAAGGTGCGGGTGCTGCTGGCGCAGGCGCTATTTGGTAACCCCGATGTGCTGTTGCTCGACGAACCGACCAACCACTTAGATCTCAAATCAATCCAATGGCTGGAGGAGTTTCTCGGCCGCTTTCAAAACACCCTGATCGTTGTTTCCCATGATCGGCACTTTTTGAATCAGTCCTGTACCCATATTGCCGATATCGATTTTGGCACCATCCGTACCTATGTCGGTAATTATGATTTCTGGTACGAGGCCAGCCAGTTGGTGTTGAAACAGAAACAGGACGCCAATAAAAAAGCCAGCGATAAGGCCAACGAGTTGAAAGATTTTATCGCCCGCTTCAGTTCCAACGCGTCAAAGGCCAAGCAGGCGACTTCGCGCAAGAAACTGCTCGATAAACTCGAGATTGAGGAGTTGCCGGTCTCCTCACGCAAGTATCCCTTTATCGACTTTCGGCCCGAGCGTCCCTGCGGTGATATCATCCTCGAAATCAAGGGGCTGAGCAAGACTATTGATGGCGTCAAGATCCTCAATAATCTCGATCTGGTTATCAATAAAGGAGATAAAATCGCCTTGGTTGGCGCCAATAGCCTGGCGAAAACAATTCTGCTGCAGATCCTGGTCGGTGATATCAAGCCCGATGCGGGCAGTTTTCGCTGGGGAGTGACGATCACCAACTCCTATTTTCCAAAGGAGAACAGTAGTTTCTTCGCCAGAGATCTGAATCTGATCGAATGGCTCTGTCAGTATCCGCCTCACGAAGGGGAGAGCTTCGCCCGTGGCTTTCTGGGTCGCATGCTCTTCTCTGGCGATGAAGCAACCAAAATGACCAGTGTGTTGAGCGGTGGCGAGAAGGTCCGTTGCATGCTGGCGAAAATGATGCTGACCAGCGCGAATGTGCTGCTGTTTGATGAGCCGACCAATCACCTGGATCTTGAATCGATTACTGCTCTTAATAATAGTTTGATCGCCTTTTCTGAGGTCATCCTCTTTACCTCGCACGACCATAAGTTTGTCTCAACGGTCGCCAATCGGATTGTCGAGTTGACCCCTGGTGGTGTAATTGATCGGGTAATGAACTTCGATGAATACCTCGAGAACGCCGACATCAACGCGTTGCGTGAGCGGATCAATCAGGGCGCGACAGAACTGAACCTGTAAGAGAATGAGGATCCCTCTCGCCACCAGAGTGCTGATCGTGTACTCTGCACACTTGTGCCATGTATGACGTTCGTTAACCTGTCAGGGAGTTACTATGGAACAGTTAATTTTTATCTGGGTAGTTTTTGGTGCAGCAGCGGCCTCAATGGCAAAAAGTAAGGGACGAAATATCTATTTTTGGATTTTTATGGGTGTGCTGATCGGACCCTTTGCCGTCTTGATTGTCGCCGTGATGAAGACCACTGAAACGGGTGACAAGAAATATTTTTAAGGCGATGAAGAGAACCAACAAGCCACAGCAGAGTGTTTTTGCCGAAGCCTGGCAAAATATGTCGGTGGATATAAATAAAATTTTGCCGCAGAAGTTGCGAGGGCGTAAGGATAAATGGAAGTTTGGTCTGGTGTTGGCTCTTTTTGAACTGCTGGTCCTCGGGGTTGTCGGGCGATTTGTCTACCACTGGTTCAAGGGGTGATTGCCAGTGCTGGGGGCGATTGTCGGCGATATTGTCGGCTCACGCTTTATAGCTTAAGCCGATCAAGACGAGTGGTTTTGAGCTGTTTCACCCTGATTGTCGTCTGACCGACGATACGGTGCTGACCCTGGCAACCGCCTGTGCCCTCCTTGAGCGGCGTCCCTTCTCTGACACTTAGCGTGAATTTTATCGACGTTATCCTGGCGCCGGTTATGGTGCCCGATTTGCCGCCTGAGCCTCTCTGGCCGAAGTCGTTTTTTTCTGCTAATATCCGAATTTCTTTTGGAATGCTTGTGAGTTGGGAGCCTATGAAGAATCCTAAATATGTCTATTTGCAGATCCTGACCGTTTCACGGGTCTTTTTTGCTGCTGGATTGGCGGCAATTTTTGCCGCTTATGGTGTGAACGTCTGGACCGTCTTGGCCGCAGCACTGCTCGGCACTCTCGCCGAGTTGAGTGATCTTTTTGATGGCATGATGGCGCGCAAATATGATTTGACCAGTGATTTTGGCAAATTTTTCGACCCCTACACCGATTCCATTGCGCGCCTTATCATGTTCTTCGCCTTGGCTCATGTGCATCTTGTGCCGCTGTGGTTACCGGTTTTTATGGCATTGCGCGACGTTTCGGTCAGCTATATCCGTCTCTTTGCCATGAAAGAGAATGTGATCATGGCTTCCCGCTTCTCTGGCAAGGTCAAGGCCTGGGCGCAAGGGGTCGGTTATTTTCTGCTGCTGACTATCGGTCTGCTCGGATGTTTTGATCTGGATCTGACCTTTTATATTCCCTACATTGCCCTGATCATTTTACTGGTGACCCTCTGGTCGCTGGTTGATTACGCGGGTTATCTGTTGGTGTTGCTGCGCAAGAGTAAGGGATAAACTCGATGCAGTTTCATGGCCTGAGGTCCCAGAGATGAATCATGTGCTTTATGGCCTGTTTGCCGGGCATCGTCAGCGACGTAAACTTGGACAGCTTTTGCTTGAGTCTCCGCGACAGGGGACGGTTGATATTGATCTTGCGGCGCTGAAATCTGCCGGGATCTGTTCGCTTGTGTTCGATTTTGATGGAGTCCTGGCCCCCCACGCTGCGGCGACACCACTCGATGAAATGGCGAAGGTCCTTGAGTCAGCTCTTGAACTTTTTGGCGCGGGTCAGGTTTTCATCTTAAGTAATAAGCCTTCTGTAGAGCGACTTGACTGGTTCCGGCAGAACTTTCCCGGGGTTGTTTTTGTCGGTGAGGTACGGAAAAAACCCTATCCCGATGGCCTGCAGAAGGTCTCTGCCCTTGGTGGTTATGCTACTTCACAAATTGCCCTGCTTGATGACCGTCTGATGACCGGCGGTTTGGCCTGTCTGCATGCCGGAGCAAAATTTGTTTATATCTCAAGTCCTTTGGTCGATTTCTCTCGACACCCATTTAAGGAATCATTCTTTGCCTTGTTGCGCTTTGTTGAAACTGTTCTTGCCCGTTTTGCTGCCTAGAATTTAAGACCACGGCTGAGTACTTGCTGCGAAGGCATGCGGTCTGCAAGTATCCCCTGCGGTAGACCTTGTCATTTAACGTGCCCTCTGGCAACAGCAGCATTCCGCATGCTGTTTGGATTGGGAGGGTTCCGAATGGTTACAATTTATTAATTATTAAAGTTTTCCTTGTTTGTGAATGCGAACATTTTTATGATAGAGCTCTTTATTTTTACGTTGTTTTTCGCGATTTTATGCGAATTCTGGTAAATGCTGAAGGGCAGGTCATGCTAATCTGCAGCAAAGAAGAATTCAGGAATTTTGTCGAACATGTGCCGAACCTCTGTGTCAATGGTTTGGTCTCGTCCGACTATTGTCGTTTCTTTAAGGTTGATTTCTACTCGAGTCGAAATCTGCTGCTTGAGACCTATGAAGATTTTATCGCCTGTTGTAATTGGTTATCCGGTTGCCGTTTTGATGACTATGCGACCCATTTTTCCCCAGGTTCCGATCGCCTGCTGGCACGCTTGAATAGCACTTTTGATCATCCCATGCAGCATGGGACCCTGATCGCGGCGGTTCTTTTCATGGAGTTGCCCCATGTGATTCCAGGAAACTCTCCCGGTTTGACCGTTGGTGTTTCAAGGTTCTGTCCGCGCCTCAGCGGTGCACGTACTTAAAAAACAATCATCCTGCCTCCCTTTATCTCTGTTTTTGCCCTGTCTCTGCCTTCTGCATCCAGCATCTCTTGACATTAAGCTGACTAACAGAATATTATTCTGTTTATATGAGTGATTCAAGAATATTTGACGACATTGACTTGAGAATACTGGAGATTCTTCAGGAGAAGGCGCGTATTCCCAATGTCGAGGTCGCACGTCAGATCGGCATGGCTCCGTCGGCGGTTCTTGAACGGATCCGTAAACTGGAGCAGCAAGGGGTCATTCAGGGTTATGAGGTTCGGCTTGATCCTGCCCATTTTGGCCAGGGATTGATTGCCTTTGTTGAGTTACAGATTTCCGGGGCCATCGACATAGGTCCGCAGCTCTCAGCTATTCCCGGCGCTCAGGAAGTCTTCCAGACCAGTGGCACCAATAATTATCTATGTAAGGTACGGGTCACTTCGTTACAGGAACTTGGACGCTGTTTAAGGGATGATTTCGCCGCGCTTGAAGGCGTCAGCCATGTCAGCGCGCGGATCGTTCTCGATACCTTAAAGGAAACGCGAAAAATAAGTCTTGATCAATAAGGAGTTAGGTCATGCCCATGTCGAATGATTTTAAAAGCCGCTTGCAACCTGTTGTGGCAGAGATTGCCGCACACTACGGGACGCCCTTCCATATCTATGATGAGGTCGGAATCCGTGAGACCGGCGAGGCCTTGAAGTCGGCGTTCTCTTCGATCGATGGATTTCAGGAGTATTACGCGGTCAAGGCTCTACCGAATCCCCAAATACTGAAGATTATGCACGAACTCGGTTTCGGTTTTGATTGCAGCTCGATCCCCGAACTGATTCTTAGTCGCGGGGTTGGCGCGCGGGGGGAACAGATCATGTTTACCTCGAACAATACTACCACCGAGGAGTTTGATTTTGCCGCTCAAGAGGGTGGTTGTATCCTGAACCTGGACGATCTCTCCTTGCTTGACAAGGTTCCGCAACTGCCTGAACTGGTCTGCTTTCGCTACAATCCCGGACCGCGGCGTACCGGGAATATCATCATCGGTAACCCGGTTGAGGCCAAGTATGGTGTGACCCATGATCAGGTGGTTGAGGCCTACCGTCAGGCGCGTGACAAGGGTGCTACCCGTTTCGGCCTGCATACCATGGTCGCATCGAATGAACTCGATTATACCTATATGGTCGAAACTGCCCGTATGCTGCTTGCGGTTGCCGGTGAGGTCGAGTCGGCGCTCGGTATCCGTTTCGAGTTTGTGAATATCGGTGGTGGGTTCGGCATTCCCTATCGTCCCGATCAGCAGGCGCTCGATCTGCCGCAGATGGCAAGGGAGATAACGGCGCTCTTTGCTGAATATAAGGCAGAGCATGGCTATGTCCCCAAGATGGTCATGGAGAGTGGACGTTATATGACCGGACCTCATGGTGCGTTGGTGACCCGGGCGATCAACCTGAAACAGACCTATCGTGATTATGTCGGGGTCGATAGCTGCATGTCCGCGTTGATGCGTCCGGCCCTTTATGAGGCCTATCATCATATCGATGTGATCGGTAAGGCGGATCAGGCCGCGACCAAGGTCTACGATGTGGTCGGTTCGCTGTGCGAAAATAATGATAAATTTGCCGTACAGCGTGAATTGCCCGTTATCGAGGAGGGTGATCTGTTGATGATTCACGATACCGGTGCACATGGCCATGCCATGGGGTTCCAGTATAACGGTCGTCTGCGTCCGCAGGAGTTGTTGCTGCGCGCCAATGGCAGTGTCGAGTTGATCCGTCGTGCCGAGACCAATGAAGACTATTTTGCGACTCAGAATTTTGTTGCCGATGAGTTTAAACCTGCGCGGCAGGGCTAAAACATGACTGCTGGTCTTGTAGGCCCTCTTGAAATTAAGTCTCTTGCTTTCGGCGGTAATGGTGTTGCCCGTTTCGGTGGCCAAGTTGTTTTTGTGCGTGGAGCCGTGCCGGGAGATGTTGTTTGGGGCCGGGTGCTGATTAAGAAAAAACGTTTCGCCGAAGTCGAGGCGATCCGTTTTGAGCAAAGCTCAACGCAGCGCTGTGAACCTCTCTGCCCAGTGTTTGGCGAGTGTGGAGGCTGTCAATGGCAGATGCTTCCCTATGCGCAGCAGTTGCAGTATAAGGAACAGATCTTCCCGGATATCCTGGCGCGTCATTGCGGTATTGAAGGCGAGCAGATCTCGATCATTCTGGAATCGCCCACTGCCTGGAACTACCGCAGTCGGGTGCAGTTCAAGTGTCGTGGCCTCGATGATGGCCAACTGCTGATCGGCTTCTATCGGCCGGGCAGCCATTTTGTAGTGGATGCGCCAACCTGTCCGGTTGCCGCTCCGGTCTTTAATCGATTGCTCCCCCGTTTACGCAGGCTGTTTCACAAGACCTCCTGTGTCGATCAGATTACACAGATCGATATGGAGACTGGTGATTTTGAGCAGGTCCGACTGGTTGTGCATTATCGTGGTTCCGACGAGCGCGTACTGCGGCAGATTCTGGCCCCCTTGTTGCGGGAAGACAGCTTGGCGGTTTTTGTTAAAGTTGGGCGTCGTGGTCACTTGCACCAACTTGGTGGTCCACGACAGTTGACCATAGAGGTCGATGAACCGCCGCTGCAGCTCGCTTATGCGGCCGGTGGCTTTTCGCAGATTAATCTGGCACAGAATCGCCGGATGGTCGCCGAGGCATTGCGCATGGCCGCCCCTGAATCTGACTGGCGTGTGCTCGATCTTTATTGCGGAATGGGCAACTTCAGTCTGCCCTTCGCCCGTAGGGTTAAAGAGCTGATCGCTGTTGAAGATTTTGCTGGATCGGTGGCGCAGGGTGCGGAGAACGCGCAACAGAACTGCATCGATAACCTCGAATTCCACGCCCGTTCGGCCTGCGGGGCCTATGCAGCGTTTGAAGGTACTGACGGATTTGACCTGGTTGTTCTTGATCCGCCACGCAGCGGGGCTAAGGAGGTCGTCGCCGATCTGGTTGCCCGGCAGGTGAAACGGATTCTCTATGTCTCCTGTGATCCTATGACTCTGGCGCGTGATCTGAAGGTTCTGCTCAGCGGGGGCTATCGGTTGGTTGAGAGTCTGCCCATCGATATGTTCCCCCAGACCTGGCATCTTGAAAGCCTCTCTTTGTTGGTACGGGACTGACCCTTTTGCGGTTTTTCTTGCAGTTGTCGAAGGGGATGTTTATTATTATGCCAAGCATCCTGTCGGTCTATCCATGAACTGGCTGTAAATCTGACCTTAAGCAGCCAAATATTCGCTTCAGCTCTGATAGCCCGACAGACCGCAAGGCTCATTCCTGCTTTACTTGGCGCAATTTTTAGTTTTGGGGAGTTATCATGTTGCAGTTGGATAATGAGATTGAAACAGAGGGTCTGCTCGAATCGGCCCGTCAGATCTGTCTGGCTGCGCGCACCGCACCTAAAGGGCGTGGTAAGGATCTGTTGACGACGGCAGTTGTCAGTGGAGATGAAAAGGCACTGATCGCGGAGCGGATGCGTGAAATTGGCAGGCGGAACGAGTTGCCGTTTTTCCTGCGTGATGCCGATAATCTTGATGCTGTCGCGTTGTTGGTCTTGATTGGCACACGAAAAGAACCGCTGGGCCTGCCTCATTGTGGATTTTGCGGCTTTGCCGATTGCCGAGCTCTGCTCGATTCTGGTGGTTTTTGTAGTTTCAATGTCGGGGATCTCGGTATCTCTCTTGGTTCCGCAGTCAGTCGTGCCGCTGATATGCGTATCGATAATCGTATTATGTACACGGTCGGCAAGGCGGTTCTCGAGCTTGAACTCCTCTCTCGTGAGATTAAGTTGGTCTACGGCATCCCCCTCTCGGTCACGGCCAAAAATCCATTTTTTGATCGTGGTTGAATCAGGTCCAGCTTTGCCTAATATCTAGTCAAAGCTGGATATACCTGCATCTTATTTGTGCAAACATACTTGAAGAGGATGAGTGCCTGCGGGTCAATTACTTCTTCTGAACTTGGCCGAACGGCCTGTTTTACTCGCAAAATTATGGGGGCTGTCGCTGGGCATATTTATTGCGTTACAGCGGCCAGAGATCTCGGATTATTTTTTTTGAGATGCCGGGAAAAATCGAAGGAAAATCGTTAGTCCTAACCAGGGAGGAGACACTGATGCGCAAGGTTGAGGCTATTATCAAGCCATTCAAGCTCGATGAAGTTAAGGAAGCTCTTAACGAAATCGGAATTCAAGGAATCACCGTCAGCGAGGTCAAGGGTTTCGGCCGGCAAAAAGGGCATACTGAACTCTACCGTGGTGCTGAGTATGTGGTCGATTTTATCCCGAAAATCAAGATGGAAATCATTGTCAGCGATGATCGTGTTGAAATCGTCGTCAATACCATTGCCGACGCTGCCAAGACCGGGCGAATTGGGGATGGCAAGATTTTCGTTACGCCGATTGATGAGGTTGTACGTATCCGTACTGGAGAGCGTGGCGAAGACGCTCTTTGAACCTGTTTTTTTTATCCAGTTACAATTTTTAACCAAGGAGATTGCATCAAATGACAGCGAGTGAAGCAGTAAAATTTGGCGAAGATAACGACTGCAGAATGGTCGATTACAAATTTCTCGATTTTATCGGCGTCTGGCAGCATTTTTCGACGCCGATCACCGAATTCAGCGAAGACACCTTTGATGAGGGGATCGGTTTCGACG
>JAKIUS010000470.1 GCA_021647445.1 Geopsychrobacter sp.
CGGAATAACCAGCTTAAGCTTACCACCCTCCTTCATCAACTGCAGGGCCTCGGTCCAGCCGGCAATTACCCCACCAACCCTGAAGGTCGCCGGTTCGCCACGCTTGTAAGAACTGTCAAACTCAGTCCCATCAACCAATGTGCCGCGATAATTGACCGAAACCTGATCATTCGCCGTGGGGGTCGCACCCTCACCTTTGTTTAAAACTTCGTACTGCAGACCGCTCGCGGTTGTTACCACGCCAGCCTTTTTGGCGTTTTTAACAAGAAACTCTTCCCCTTTGGCGCGATTTCCCTCAGCAACAGCGGCGGACTTGGCAATCTGTTTCGCCTGGACCTTTTTCTGAAAATCGGTCAGAACCTTGACCATCTCATTGTTACTGAGCAGCGCATCGGACTTCGTATAGGTTGCAGCAATGCCCGCAGCTAACTTGTCCATATCCAGATCAAGTTCCTGACGTGCCAGATCACCACCAATACTCATACCGATGGCATAACTGATTTTCTGCTGACCCTCTTCAAGTGACGCGGAAAAAGCAGGAACCGCACAACTCAGGATCAGCAACAAGCAACAAATTCTTTTCATCGTTAAACCTTTCATACGAAATTAATAAAAAAAGACCCGGAACAAATCCGGGTCCAAAGAATATCAGTCTATTATTCAAAAAACAAAAGGATAATTACCCCATTGCCTCTTTAACCTTATCGAAGCCGAGACTGTAGGCCTTCTTGTTAAGCTCAAGAAACGCTTCTGGAACTTTAGCCAGCACGGCGGTTTCACCAGAATCTCTCGCAACAACATCAGTCAGGGCAATCATGGCACCAAGCGCGACAACATTGGCCACGATCTCACGGCCAATCTCTTCTCTAGCGGTGCGCACAATCGGAATCTTTACGACCCTAAAATCACCCTCGGGTACATTCTTGACAAAATCAGAATCGATGAGCAACAGGCCCCCAGGTTTAATGCCAACGGCATACTTATCCGCAGCGACCTGAGTCATTGCCAGACAGGCGTCGACCACGGTTGCTTTCGGGTAATCGATGGGACTATCCGAAATAATAACCTCAGCCTTAGAAGCGCCACCACGCGCCTCAGGACCATAACTTTGTGACTGAACAGCATATTTGCCTTCAACGATCGAGGCGGCTTCAGCCAGAATAATCCCGGCAGTGATCAAGCCCTGACCACCTGCACCGGAAAAACGAAGTTCATATCTTTCTGCCATGACTACTTCTCCTTGTGCAGATCATGCGCCTTGTGCGCGTTTGATAACCTCAGCATATTGCTCGGTATATTCTGGACGTTCAACATCGTGCAGAATTCCGGTCAACACCTTACCTTCAAGTTGCTCAGGGGTCATCTTGGCTGCTGCGGCGACAGGAACAGCAATATCCTTGAGGCGCTTCATCATCTCGATAACACTGCGGAACTTGTTACGACGGCCATAAGTAGTCGGGCAGTCATCAAGAATCTCAACGACTGAAAGCCCCTTATGTTTAATACCGGCGGCAATCAACTTATCGATCTGTGCGGCATGATAAGCGGTTCCACGAGCAACAAAAGATGCTCCAGCACCGATCGCCAACTTACTGATATCGAAAGTCGGGTCAGGGTTGCCATAAACCGTGGTCGAGGCCATGGCACCAGTCGGCGTACAGGGCGAAAACTGACCACCGGTCATGCCGTAGATACTGTTATTCATGATGAGATAGGTCATGTCAATATTACGCCGACAGGCATGAATAAAGTGATTACCACCGATCGCGGTTCCATCACCGTCACCACCAACCACAATTACATTCATATCAGGCTTGGCCATCTTAACGCCGGTCGCAAAAGCCGCCGCACGTCCGTGAGCGGTATGCAGGGTACAGGCATCGAGGTAACCAGGCAGACGACTGGCACAACCAATACCTGAAACCACAGCGGTATTGTTGCGATCGAGTTCACAGGCATCCATCGCCCGGATCAAACCCTTCATGACAATGCCATGCCCACAACCCGGGCACCAGATATGAGGGAGTTTACCGGGACGGATTGACTTTTCGTAATCGTAAGCCATTAGAGAACCTCCTTGACCTGATCGATAATCTGACCCGGATTGATCGGCTCACCATCGACGCGCCCAATATGGACGACTTCACAATTTCCTTTTGCCACGCGCTCAACCTCGCGCACCATTTGACCGAGATTCATCTCAGGGCAAATAATAGCCTTGGCCTGTACGGCCAGTTCGGCAACCCGTGCATCAGGGAAAGGCCACATGGTCAAGGGACGGAACATACCTACCTTGACGCCTTCCTTACGCAGTTCATTCACTGCGTAACGGGCACTGCGACTGGTAGAACCGTAAGCGAACAACACGACTTCGGCATCATCGATCAGATACTCTTCGTTCTTCTGAATATCTTCAAGATTAAACATGACCTTATTGATCTGACGGCGCTCTTCAGCATCAA
>JAKIUS010000471.1 GCA_021647445.1 Geopsychrobacter sp.
AATTTTCACCACGGCGGAGCAGATCTTGGATCAGGGGTTCGCGTTTACGCAGGTGATAGCCGGTCCAACTCAGCAGAAACCAGACCTGCAGGTCGCGTAGTTCCTGATCGCTGAAGTCTGATACGCTGGCCAGGGGGTCGAGGCCCCGTTTCTGGCGCAACTGTCGGTAACGGGGTTGGGGGAGCAGATGACGTTGATCATTGACCGAAAAGAACTGCTCGAGCAAAAATATCCGTTCCGCCAATTCGAGTCTGGCGGCATCCTTACGCGCCAGTTCAAGCCAGCTGTCGGCATCCTCGCCACGGCGATAACGGTCGAGTTGCTCAAGCAGGGTCGGAACCAGATTGATGGTCACCGGGGCCCCGCATTCGGCGGCGGTTTCAAGCATTTCGCCGTAATCCTTGACCGCATGCAGCCAGGTCCAGGGGAGCAGGGTACGGCCGCTGGTCGGATCTCGGTAGTCGGGCTGATGCATGTGCCACAGAATTGCGACTTTCAGCCGTTTCTCACTCATGCCTGTTGCAGCTCCCGTTGCCAGTTTTCGACCTTGGTGCGGTATTCGCCAAGCAGCTTTTCGGCCTGTTCCGTGGTCTTGGCTTCGGCCCGCAGGTGAACTATTGGTCGATAGGGGTCGGGGGTCACCAACACCCAGCCGTTCTCGACGTGCACTTTAACGCCATCAATGAAGGTGGTCGGCAGTGTCGCAGAATCCTCATTCATCAAGCGCATGATCCCGCCTTTTTGTTCCCAGCTGCAGGGAAGCTGTAGACTGAGATAGCTGTCGAGTTGCAGGCGATTGCGTACGCGGGTGATACTGCGCTGCTGGCGGCAGAGTTGTTCTAGCAGATGGGCGATGCTGAAGAGTCCATCGAAGTGGGGGTGGAAGCGGGGAAAACTGAAGCGCCGCTCCAGGTCGGCACTCATCACAACGCCAGATTCCTGCGCGGCCAGCCCGAGGGAACGGCCATCACCTTTCACCCATTGGGTAGAGATGCCGCGTGCTGCGGCAATTCTCCCGATACTTTCCGGTGCGGCGATCGGTAGTACAATCTGTTGTGCTGCTTCTGCTGTTTCCAGGGTCGCGAAGAGCGCGATGGTCTCAATTTCGTTCAGCGGAATCCCCTTGTCATCGAGGTAGATCGTCCTTTCGCCCGAGGGTCCGATCAGGAAGCCTGCCGTAGCATCGAGACTGACGATGATGCGACCGAGTTGATCGAGACGGTCTTCGATCTCTTCGCTCGAGGGTGGCGAGAGGGTTTCATCGATATGCGAATTGAGTTCGATGACTTCACAACCGAGTTCATTCAAGAGACTAGGGAGAACATCCGCCGCCGGGGTATGGTTCAGATCGATCACAACCCGGGGATGGCTGGCGACGATCCGGGCCTTATCCAGTGCGTGCATGAACCCTTCGCGGTAGTAATCGGCGATGTTTGGTAGCTCTGAAATGGTACCCGGTTCCGCAAAGTGTACACGCCGGAAATTTTCTTTAAAGAAGATCCTCTCGATCGCCTTAGCACTGCTGGAGGAGATTTCATGTCCCCACTCATCGAAAAAAACGATTTCCGTGACCGAGGCTTCGCGATCCGACTGGCGAAAATGAACGCCGCCGACTTCACCAAAGGTGGTCAGTTTATAGCGGAGCACTGGTAGCGGCAGACGTTTGACATCGCGGACATTGATGCCAGAAGAGAGCAGACCACCGACAAAGCTGCGTTTTAACATACGTGAAGCGCGAAACGAATCGCGACCGGTCAGGACATAGGCCCCCTTCGGCAGGGTTGAGCCGTACGCGGCTCCGAGTTTGGCGGCGAACTCCGGAGTCAGTTCAATGTTGGTTAGTCCTTTGATCAGTGCACCTTCGAAGAGACTTTTGCGCCAGACCTCTCCCCAGATGAGATTGCCGTTAACGATTGAACCCGCTTCGACGATCTTGCTCGGCCAGACCTTGACATCGGCGTTAAGTTGCGCGTGATCGCCAATGGTTGAGCTGTCGCCAATGACGGTTCCCGGTTTGAGGGTCGCACTTTTGCCGACCCGGACCCGGTTGCCCAGGATGGCTCCATCGAGTTTGGCTCCGGCCTTCACGAAGACATTGTCCCATAAGATACAGTCGGTCATCTCGACGCCATCTTCGATCACGCAGTTGCGACCAATCACCGTATTCTTGAGCAGGGCCTGACCGAGCAGGCGACTGTTGTCGCCGATCACCACGGTGCCGTCGAATTGACATTGCTTGGGGGCGAGTGCTCCCGCTTCGACGCCGAGATACAACCCCTTGCCGGGTTGTGCGACTTCGGTGATTTCGGTTTTCAGCTTTCCGGCGCAGAGATCGCGACTGGCTTCAAGATAGGCATCGGTATTGCCGATGTCGGCCCAATACCCTTGCAGGATGCAGCCGAAGAGCGGGGCGTTTTGGGCGAGCATGGTCGGAAAGACATCCTTCGACCAGTCTCGGTTTT
>JAKIUS010000472.1 GCA_021647445.1 Geopsychrobacter sp.
CAGTACCGCAGCGGCCGCTCAGATGGCGGCTGAGGATGACAGTGTCGCAGCAGTCGCTAGTTTGGCTGCGGCCAGACAATATGGGTTGCAGGTGGCAAAGGGTAAAATTGAAGATAACCCGCATAACTTCACCCGTTTTCTGGTGATTGGACGCAAGTCTCCCGATCCGAGCGGACGAGACAAGACCTCGATCATGTTCAGTGTTCGGGATGAGCCAGGGATTCTTTATCGGATGCTTGAGCCCTTTAGTCAGCGTGATATCAATCTGGTTAAGATTGAGAGTCGACCGATGAAGCAGAAGGTCTGGGAGTATATTTTCTTTCTCGATCTAGTCGGCCATGTCGAAGATGAACAGATAACTGCTGCCATTGAAGAACTTCGTGGCTATTGTCATTTCCTGAAGATTCTTGGTTCCTATCCAATTGCCGGACCGGGAGCGAAAGAATGAGTGCTTTTCGCGTTGATCGTCTGACCGTGATCGGGGTCGGGTTGATTGGTGGCTCTCTGGCCTTGGCTCTCAAGGAGGCCGGTTTTGTCGGCGAGGTTGTCGGCTGTGGTCGTGGCAAACCGAACCTGGAAGTTGCCCAGAAATTGGGGATTATTGACCGTTACGAACGAGATCCTAAAAGGGCGGTTGAGGGGGCCGATCTGATTTTTCTCGCCACTCCGGTCCGCACCTTGGCGGCGGTGGTCGCAGAGATTGTGCCAGCGCTCAAGCCGGGTGCCATCATCACCGATGGCGGGAGTGTTAAGGCTGAGGTGTTGCGTGAGATTACTCCGCTGATGCCTGAGGGGGTGCATTTTGTTGCCGGGCACCCGATTGCCGGAACCGAGCAGAGTGGTGCTGAGGCTGCGTTTGCCGATCTTTATAAAGGAAAACGTTGTATTTTGACGCCCAACGCGCAGACTGATACCGAGGCGCTTGAGGGAGTTACCGCTATGTGGCAGGCGGCCGGTAGCGAGGTGGTCTGTATGCCGGTTGAAAAACATGATCGGGTGCTTGCTGCAATCAGTCATCTACCGCATATGGTTGCGTACTCGCTGGTCAATGCCGTTGGCTCTTATGATCATTATGAAGAGAATATCCTCGAATATTCTGCCGGTGGATTTCGTGATTTTACCCGGATCGCTTCTTCCGATCCGAGTATGTGGCGAGATATTGCCCTGACCAACCAAACTGCTCTGTTGGAGATGATGGAACAGTTTGAAAATTTCTTTGCGGAACTCAAAGAAGACGTGCGCAAAGGCGATATTGACCGTCTTTTCGAGTTTTTTCTGCGTTCCAAGGAATTGCGGGATGCCATCCTTTAAGGTTTGCTTCTCTGGCCACATTGATCGAATATCGATTCTGGCCAGCAGACGGAAATAATTACCAATTATAGCCGAAAGAGATATAGCTCTATGCCTCATGTTGAAAAGAGAATCCTGAGCCCTAGTCGCGGGTTAAGGGGCGAGATATTCGTCCCCGGAGATAAGTCCATATCCCATCGAGCGATCATGTTCGCATCTTTGGCCGAGGGGACCAGCCTTGTTCGAGGTTTGTTGCGTGGCGAGGATTGTCTTTCGACCCTCTCGGCTTTTCAGCAGATGGGTGTACGTGTTGAAGATCATGGGGATGAGCTGCGGATCGAAGGTCGGGGCCTTAAGGGGTTGCAGGAGCCCGGGGACGTCATTGATTGTGGGAATTCCGGCACCACCATGCGTCTGATGAGTGGGATTCTGGCGGCGCAACCGTTCTTCTCGGTATTGAGCGGGGATCAGTATCTGCGTCGCCGACCGATGGCACGTATCATCAAGCCTTTGGTCAGCATGGGGGCACAGATTACCGGCCGTGAAAACGGGACCAAGGCACCACTGGCCATCCAGGGAGGAACGCTGAGAGCGGGCGATTATCATTCTCCCGTCGCGAGTGCTCAGGTGAAGTCGGCGGTTTTACTGGCCGGGATGCAGGTTGAGGGGGAGACACGTATTTACGAACCCCATCTATCGCGTGATCATACTGAGCGGATGCTGGCTTATTTCGGGGTCGATGTCTGTTCCTTTAAAGGGGGGGCATCGGTTTGCGGACCGACACAGTTGCAGGGCCGCGATGTTGATGTCCCTGGAGATATCTCCTCGGCGGCATTTTTTCTGGTCGCGGCTCTGATTACGCCCGGGTCTGAACTGCTGTTGAAGAATGTCGGAGTTAACCCGACCCGTAGCGGAATCATCGATATTTTACAGCAGATGGGCGGTAATATTGAGTTGCAGAATCGCCGCGAACTCTCTGGCGAGCCGGTGGCTGATCTGCTGGTCAGGCATAGCGCCTTAACGGGAATTGAGATTGGTGGGGAGTTGATTCCGCGCGCGATTGATGAATTCCCGGTGGTGAGCGTGGCGGCGGTGTTTGCCGAAGGGGAGACCCTGATCCGTGATGCCAGAGAATTGCGTGTTAAGGAGACCGACCGGATTGCT
>JAKIUS010000473.1 GCA_021647445.1 Geopsychrobacter sp.
GAAGTGCCTGCTCCGGGGAGTGGCGAAGTCCAACTCCGCCAGACGGCAATTGGCCTGAACTTTATCGATGTCTATCACCGCACCGGGCTTTATCCGCTGGCGGACATGCCTGCGGTGATCGGCATGGAAGGGGCGGGTATTGTCGAAGCGCTTGGCGAGGGCGTTGACAGTCTTGCGGTTGGAGACCGGGTGGCCTATGCGGCGATGCCGGTTGGTGCCTATGCCGAGATGCGCAATATGCCAGCCGACAAGCTGGTCAAGATTCCCGGTACGATCAGCGATGAGCAAGCCGCCGCCATCATGCTGCAGGGGATGACTGCGCAGTATCTGATCCGCAGTACCTACCGGGTTAAATCAGGTGAAACCATTCTGGTTCATGCCGCTGCTGGCGGTGTGGGCCTGCTGGCATGCCAGTGGGCTGCACATCTGGGTGCCACCATCATTGGCACCGTGGGTTCAGAAGAAAAAGCACAACTTGCCAAAGATCACGGGTGTACCCACACCATTCTTTATCGCGACGAGAATTTTGTCGAACGCGTCAAGGAACTCACCAATGGTGAGGGGGTTGATGTTGTTTATGATGCCATTGGCAAAGATACGTTTCCAGGCTCGCTTGATTGCCTCAAACCTTTGGGGTTGTGGGCGAGTTTTGGTGCTTCATCGGGACCGATTGAAGATTTCAACATTGGAATTCTGGGCCAAAAAGGGTCGTTATTTGCTACGCGCCCGTCTTTGTTTGCCTATGTAAGTACCCGCAAGGATCTTTTGGAAACAGCTCAGGATCTGTTTGATGTTGTCGAACAGGGCCATGTTAAGATATCGATCAATCAGACGTATGATCTTAAAGATGCAGCCCAGGCTCACAAGGATCTTGAAGCGCGAAAAACTACAGGATCGACAATCCTGATACCGTAAAGCCTCGAACTCATAGAAAACAGGGATGGAACAATGTCCACACATGATCAAAACAAAGCGGATAGTATCTATCCCGGTTTTTTCTCAACCAAACTAGCTGAAAGCGACCCGGATATAGCGGCAGCGATTGCCGCTGAACTTGGCCGCCAGCAAAACGAGATTGAGTTGATTGCTTCTGAAAACTATACCAGTCCGCGAGTAATGGAAGCGCAAGGTACTGTGCTAACTATTAAGTACGCCGAAGGTTATCCCGGCAAGCGTTACTATGGTGGTTGCGAGGTTGTTGATGTCGCGGAGCAGTTGGCCATCGACCGCGCTAAAAAACTGTTCGGTGCCGAGCACGCCAAGGTTCAGCCCCATTCTGGTTCACAGGCCAATATGGCGGTATATATGGCAGTCTGTAAGCCGGGCGATACGGTTCTCGGCATGAACCTGGCCCACGGCGGACACCTGACTCACGGGTCACCGGTTAATTTTTCCGGTAAACTCTACAATATCGTTGCCTACGGTTTGAGTCCAGCAACCGGGACCATCGATTATGCCGAAGTCGAACGATTGGCTAAAGAGCACAAGCCAAAATTGATTGTCGTCGGGGCCAGCGCCTATGCCCGTGAAATCGATTTTCCGGCTTTTCGCCGGATTGCTGATGAAATCGGCGCCGTGATCATGGTCGACATGGCGCACATTGCCGGTCTGGTCGCTGCTGGAGTCCATTCCAACCCGGTTCCCTATGCCGAATTTGTCACCACCACCACACACAAAACCTTACGTGGGCCGCGTGGCGGCATGATCCTCTGTACTGAAGAGTGGGCCAAGAAGATCAACAGCAATATCTTTCCCGGTATCCAGGGCGGTCCTTTGATGCATGTGATCGCTGCGAAAGCGGTCGCTTTTAAAGAGGCGCTCTCTCCAGAGTTTAAGCAATATGCGCAGCAGGTGGTCAAGAATGCCCAGGCCTTAGCGGCAGAACTGGTCGGCAAAGGTTACAAGCTGGTTTCTGGCGGGACCGATAATCATTTGATGCTGATGGATTTTACCGGCACAGAACTGACCGGCAAGGTCGCCGAGGCAACTCTGGAACAAGCGGGGATCACCGTCAACAAGAATGCGGTGCCGTATGATACCCGCTCACCGTTTGTTACCAGTGGCATCCGTATCGGCACACCGGCAACGACTACCCGCGGTCTTAAAGAGCCGGAAATGGTTAAGGTCGCTGGCTGGATTGATCGGGCCCTGAATAACATCGATAATGCTGTAGAGCTGGCTAAAATCCGCGCCGAGATAAAAGAGCTCTGTTTGCAGTTTCCGCTTTATGCGCATCGCTTGAGGTAGGGTTTACTTTCGATGCAGCGGCCGAGTTGGGACGAATATTTTATGCAGATTACCGAGCTGGTTGCCAGCCGCTCGACCTGCATGCGCCGACAGGTCGGTGCGCTGCTGGTGAAAGAGAAGAATATTCTGGCGACCGGTTATAATGGTGTGCCGAGCGGTATCACCCACTGTGATGTCACCGGTTGCCT
>JAKIUS010000474.1 GCA_021647445.1 Geopsychrobacter sp.
GCCGGTCTTCCTGGTAATCGGCCTGGGTTTCCTGCTGCGCCGCCTCGAACTCTTCGACGATACCTTTACCCGTCAGACCAACCGCCTGGTCTACCTGGTTTTCCTGCCGATCCTGCTCTTCCATAAGATTTCACAGGCCGATTTCGTCAGCTATTTCAACGGCCCGCTGGTTATCGGCTCATCGCTGGCCATCGCCTGCCTGTTTATTCTCCGTTACACCTACGCCCGCCTGCGCGGGTATTCTGCTGCCAGTCTCGGCAGCTTCAGCCAGGGAAGTTTTCGCGGCAACCTCGCCTACATCGGCCTGGCGATCTGCCTCAACGCCTACGGAGAATCGGGGCTGACCCGCGCCAGTATATTGATGGGCTTCTTGGTGCCGGTGCTCAATTTTTTTGCCATCATCGCCCTGATCTGGCCCCAGCGGAAGATTGAGACCGATGGCCCCAAGCAGAACTGGCTGCGTGAGATTCTGCTCAATCCATTGATCCTCGCCTCCTTCGCCGGTATCCTCTGGAGCTACTTCAGTTGGCCAGTGCCGACCATTATCAAGGGGAGCCTCGGCATAGTATCCGGCTTAACCCTGCCTTTGGCACTCTTGGCGATTGGCGGCTCCTTCTCACTACAACGTCTCAAGGGGGATCTCAAATCAGCGGGACTCGCGACCCTGTTCAAGCTGCTTGTCATGCCGCTGGTGGCTGGCCTGCTACTGGTTGTTGCGGGTGTTGGCGGCGTTGATCTCGGCATCGGCATTCTGCTCGCGGGCACCCCCGCCGCTACCGCCACCTATATCATGGCCCACCAGATGAAAGCCGATGCCGAACTGGCAGGCTCTATCGTCATGCTTTCAACCCTGGCCTCAGCTATCAGCTATACCCTGCTGCTCCTGCTGTTACGCCATAACGGGCTCTAACGACAAGTTTCCGTTAATATGCTCTCATATATGAACTCAACCATAAACAGTAAAACTGCTTTTCAGCCCCTCAACATCGGCCCAGACCTGACTGTCCTGCCGCCAGGCGAACAGTTTCCGACCGGGCGCACCCCCTTGTGGATGGAGCGCGGAGCCTTCGGCTCGGGCGAGCACGAGACAACCCGCAACTGCCTTAAGATCATCAGTCAACTTGACCTTGCGACCACCGATAAAATACTCGACCTTGGTAGCGGTACGGGCATTCTCAGTATCGCCGCTCTCTTGTGTGGGGCAAAAAGAGCTTGGTGCGTGGATATTGAGCAGGATGCGATCACAGCCTGCCACAAAAATGCAGTTTTAAATCAGGTTTCTGCCCGAATCGAGCATTGCCTGGGCACCCTTGACCAATTACAACAGACAAACTTTGATCTTGGCCTGGCCAATATTTATGGGGATATCCTGCTGAGGGTTGCGGAGGATCTCGCTCACCGCATTCGTCCCGGTGGCAAACTGCTGCTTTCGGGGATTTTATGGGAATATAATTTCGATGTGCGAACCAGATATCAGCAACTCGGCTATCGGCTACTTAAAAACCACATGCATTCAGAGTTCAGCACCCTGTTGTTACAACGTCAATCTTGAATTCGGTTGAGCCGCATTAACGCTGCACCAAAATGGCCCCACCGAAATATTTCGATGGGGCCATTTGATTTTCCAATATCCAAACTATGCCGGTTATTCCTTTATTGTCTTCTTAGGAGCACCACCTAAAGCCTGAACGCCCATCACATCAATTAAATCATTGATGTTTGTGGTCTTCAGATTCATGCCACCACCAGAGAGTGGCAACAGGATAATTCTCTTGCCCTGCAAGGCCTCTGCAATCCTCAGTTTGACCATAGTTTCGCCACCAGCACCCGCCAGCGCCTTATTCATCTGTTCGATACCACGCGCCTCTGCCTTACCTTCAGCGGTGATCGCATCGGCCAGATACTTCTGCTGCTCATAATAAGCATCCGCCTCGATTTTGGCTTTTTTGAAAACACCGTCGGCATCGGCAACCAGCTTATTGACTTCACCTTTGGCCGATTCAAGTTCCTTGCGATATTCTTCAAGCGCGGCATGCTGGGCCGATTTGTTTTTTTCAGCCATCTGGTCAGCGATCTTCTTATCTTCAATGGCGCGCTGATAATCGGCCACAAAGCGATAATCCTTGGTCATGACCCGCTCAACGATAATGCCGTAGGGTCCGAGGATCTTCTGCATAGTCTGTTTGACCTGATCGGATTTTTCTCGTCGCCGGTCACTGATATAAAACTCTTCGGTCGCAAGCTCACCAAAGATATCACGCGGCTTACTCCGCGCAATGGTCCGCACCACCTTGTCACGCAGCGCTTTGTCGCTGGTCGCAACATACTGCAAAATGTAAGGAGCCATCTTGGGATCGATCCGGTAAGCGATAATCAGATCAAGACTGATATCGTTACCATCAATGGTCTTAAATAGCAGATCATCTT
>JAKIUS010000475.1 GCA_021647445.1 Geopsychrobacter sp.
CATAATGCATTTATTCGAAGTAAAAATCAAGCAAAAGGATTACTAAGCTCCATAGTTTCGTCACGCCGGGGACCGACCGAAACCAACACTACCGGAACACCCGTCCATTCCTCGATTTTCCGTACATAATCGGTGGCCGCCTGCGGCAGATCATCAAAACTGGTGATCTCATTGATCGAGGTCTGCCAGCCCTTCACATCTTCTAAGATTGGGATACATCCCTCAAGAACTTCGAGATCGCTCGGAAAGTGCGTGAGCACCTGATCACCATAACGATAACCGGTGCAGACCTGAATCGTCTCAAGCTCATTTAAGACATCCATCTTGGTCAACGCCAGGCCAGTGAGCCCATTGACGCGTACCGCGTCTCGCAGGGCGACAATATCGAGCCAGCCGCAACGTCGTGGACGCCCGGTGGTCGCGCCGAATTCGTGACCGGCAGCGCGCAATCGCTCGCCCATCTCGCCAAGCAGTTCGGTTGGAAAGGGCCCCTCACCAACGCGGGTCACGTAGGCCTTGGTGATACCGATGACCTGATCGAGCTTGGTCGGGCCGACCCCACTGCCGGTGCAGGCTCCGCCGGAGACGGTCGAGGAGGAGGTTACGTAGGGATAGGTGCCATGGTCGATATCGAGCATGCTTCCCTGAGCCCCCTCAAAGAGGATATTTTTGCCGGCCTGAATCGCCGTATCAAGTTCAAGCGACGAGTTGCCCAGGTAGCACCGCAGCCTCTCGGCATAACCCTGATATTCAGCAAAGATCTCGTCAGCATCCAGGGGAGCCTGACCGAGATATTTCTCCAGATAGAAGTTCTTCTCAGGCAACACCTCTTCCAAACGCCTGCGGAAGGTCTCGGGCTTGAGCAGATCGGCAAAGCGGATACCACGCCGCCCGACCTTATCTTCATAGGTCGGACCGATGCCTCGGCCAGTGGTGCCGATCTTGCGGTCACTGTTGCGATTTTCGCGCGCCTTATCGATTGCGACATGGTAGGGCATAATCAGGTTTACCGCACCATCAACCATCAACTGGCTGTCATCCTGCAGATAACCCTTGCCCTTAAGACCCTCGATCTCTTCGAGAAAAACTTTGGGGTCAAGGACCACCCCATTGCCGATAACACAGCGCTTACCCTGGTGCAGAATTCCCGAGGGAATCAGATGCAGAACGGTCTTTTCATCGCCGACAACCAGGGTATGACCGGCATTGTTGCCACCCTGAAAGCGCACCACTTCATCGGCATGCGCGGTATAGATATCGACAACTTTCCCTTTGCCTTCGTCGCCCCACTGGGCACCGACAATAACAACATTGGCCATAATGTTCTTTTTAACTCCTCACTGTCTGCGGCACAAAAAGCGCCGGCAGTTCTCTATATTAAAGCGTTTTCCGTTGGATAAGTTCATCGAGAGTCAGGGACTCTTCGTCGTGGCTGACAGGCTCAATCAAGCGCAGTTCCCCTTTGGCCGTAACGACCAGCAACCGACGATAGCTCATCAGCTTAGCGTAGGCAAGCGCCTCATCAACTGAGCGCTTCAACATATCGCGTGCAGCACTGAAACCTGAATTGCGCAGTTGATAGGTCAATTTCTGCGTCTGCGCGGTCGCCCCCTCACAGGCATAGATCAGCAGATCGGTCTGCGGATTCACCTTCGCGTCGAGACTCTGATCAAGGGCAAAGAGCAGATTGAGCAGATCGAAGGTAAAACCGGTGGCCGGTGCCGGACTGCCATAATTCGCCATCAGCCCATCGTAACGGCCGCCACTACAGACCGCCTGTCCATAACCGGGGATAAACCCCTGGAAGGTGATCCCGGTATGATAACCCAGTCCACGCAATTCCCCGAGGTCGAAGGTGACATATTCAGCCAGGTCGTACTGTTCGAGCAGTTCAAGCACCTGGGTCAGGGTGTCGAGGGCCGCTTGCGAACGTTGATTCTTGACCAGCTTGGTCGCGCGCTCCAGCACTTTGCGACCGCCGAAAAGGCGTGGCAGGGCCAGCACCTCTTCACGCGCCGATTCATCGACCTGGCCTTCATCGAGCAACGATTTCAATTCGGTGCTGTCCTTGCGCCCGATCGCCCCGGCCACCCGCCGCGCCAACCCGGCAGGCAGGGAGAGGCCATCCATGACGCCACGGAAAAATTCGACCTGTCCGATATCGAGGGTAAAATCTTTCGCCCCACTGCGCCGCAGACATTCGATCGCCATGGCGATCATCTCGGCATCGGCTTCAGGCTTGGCGAGGCCGATCAACTCGACTCCGGCCTGAAAAATTTCGCGATCCTTACCTGCCTGCTGCTCGGCATGACGCAGCACCTTGCCAGAATAACAGAGGCGCAACGGCAAGGGGAGTTCGCGCATGCGGGTTGCTGCAATCCGGGCGATCTGAGCGGTCATATCGGGCGGAAATGCGAGCAGTCGAC
>JAKIUS010000476.1 GCA_021647445.1 Geopsychrobacter sp.
GCCGCTAGTCTCTACGCTCGGCAGGATATTCTCGAGGCGCTCTACAATATTATCCAGGAGCGCAAGCAGTTGGCCGATGGTGAAAAGTCCTACGTTAAGTCATTGTTCGACAAGGGGCTCGATAAGATTCTCGGTAAAATCGGCGAAGAGGCCACCGAGACTGCGGTCGCCGGCAAGGGTGGTATTAAACAGGAGATTATCGGTGAAGTTGCCGATCTTTTCTTTCATGTGTTGGTCCTGCTCGGGTACTATGATCTGCCGCCCGAACGGATTTACGCTGAATTGCGGCGTCGCTTCGGCCTCTCGGGGCTTGAAGAGAAGGCCAGTCGCAGTCAATAACTTTGGACGCAGAAGGTTGAATTCGGCGTCTGTCTATTTGTGGCGTTGGAACTTTGAACCCTTACACGGGGTCATTACGAATGGAGGAGATGATGGATTTTCCTGAAGAACTTAAGTATACCGAAGAACATGAGTGGGTCCTTGCCGAAGGTGATCTGGTCAGTATCGGCATTACCGATTTTGCCCAGGATCAGCTTGGAGATGTGGTCTTTGTCGAGCTTCCTGAGGTCGGAGACAAGGTAGAAGTCGGCAAGGCGTTTGGTGTTGTTGAGTCGGTCAAGGCTGTTTCTGACATCTATGCGCCCCTTGGTGGTGAAGTTGTCGAGGTGAATGCGGAGCTGCCTGACGCCCCGGAGACCATCAATACCTCGCCATACGGCGATGGCTGGTTGATCCGGATCAAACCCGCCGATCCGAAGGATCTCGACGGCTTGCTGGATGTCGCAGCATATCAGGAGTTTCTCGCTGAAGATTGAGGTTTAAATAAGTTAAGGTGGCAAAGACCCCTCGAGAGTTAAGCGCAGGGGGCAAAAAAATTCTCAACTGCCGTTGTTCCTTACGCTGTTTTTTGGGCTGGGAACTACGGCAGTTGAACCTGTGCGGCGATAATCTTGACCTGCAGTCGCTTGATCTGCTCCCTGCTCAGTTTTCCGCTTAGACTCAGATCAACCATTTGTTGACTGCCTGCCTTGACCGTTCCTGTTACACCACGTTTGACCCTCATGGCCCTGCCGGTGACATCCTGGTATTGAATAAGTAAAACGATCCCGTCGATATTGCGTGGGGTTGGATTGCTGAGTTGGGCGACGATTCTGCCCTGCTTGTCCTGTCCTGTTTTGACCCGTATATATTTGGCGGGATTATCCGGCAGATCGAGATCTACCAGAGAGGTGTAGGCCTGTTTTCCCATCTCTCCTCGACTGCCTGCCACTTTGGCATAGTAGCGCTTGGCCTCTTCTATTCGGCCGGTTTTTCTGGCCAGATCGCCGAGGGTATTGTAGGCATCGGCGGTCGCCAGCAGCTTGATATTACGTTTCAGGTCGTCTTGGGCCTGGCGGGGCAGGTTCAGCTTTTCATTTACTTTGCCGCGCTGCAGATAGTAGTAAAAGAAGCCCGGGTTAAGACGAGTGGCCTGGTCATACTGTTGTAGTGCGGCATCCAGATGTTGGTCTTTCTGCTCTATATCGCCCATCAGTCCGTAGAAATGATCCTCTTTCGGCTCCAGGTCGATAGCGCGCTGAGCCAGACGGCGGGCTGTCGCCACCTGCCCTTGCGCCAGGGCCTTGCGTCCCTTGTCATAGGCTGTGTAGGCGGGTTTGGTTTTTAGGAGATGGGCGATCTTTGCCCGATAGCTGGCGACTCCAGATTCGCCCCCTTTGGGCAGGGTTGCCAGCAGTTCAAGGTTGTTTTGTACACGCTCATAAGACGGAGGATGGCTGGCAAAGAGGCCCTTGAGCCAACCTTGGTCTCGCCCTTCGGAGAGTTTGACGAAGGTGCGTTGCAGATCGACGGCCCCCTGCGGGTTGTAGCCCGCTCGCACCATGTACAGCATGCCGTAGTGGTCTGATTCTCGCTCGGCATCGCGGCCATATCTCTGTGTGATCAGCTGTGCTCCGAGTCCCGCGCCCTGTTGTGCCAGCGTTGCATAATCTGTCCCTTGGGTCGCAAGGGCCGTTCCGATCACGCCCGCTTGTATCAGCATCCCTTTCGACATGCTCCGGGCACCATGCCGTGCTGCCGCATGAACAATTTCGTGACTGAGCACGGCGGCCAGTTCCGCTTCATTATCCATTTTCATCAGCAGGCCGCGATTGATGCCCATCTTGCCTCCCGGCAACATCCATGCATTGATCTCGGAATCATTCACGATCACGAATTCATACGGCAGCTTGCGATCAGACACTGCCGCCATCTTTTGCCCGACTTCGCGCACATAAGCGGTCACAGCCGGATCAGCGACATAATCACCGCCCTGCATCTGGCGAGCAGGCAGGTAATTTTTCTGTCCCATCTCCAGTTCCATGGATTCGGGAATCAGCATCAACTCATTTTTTCCGGTGACCGGATGGGTGGCACAGGCGG
>JAKIUS010000477.1 GCA_021647445.1 Geopsychrobacter sp.
TCCCTTTCATACAAAGTCGGCCCTCCTTGCGACCCTTCCACTTTCCCCCTTGCTGCCGCCCTCGTTTTACCAGCTTAACCCTGCCATCACGGCCGAAATAAGCGACCAGTTCCTGTTTGTTCCCGGCGACCACATTGGCCGCTACCGTCCGCCCGGTAAAGAGCTTTTTTATCTGCTTGGCGTTCAGAGTCCCCACTGGAATCTGCAGGTCCTGTCCGGCAGAAAATGCCGCGACCGGAATCATGCAGAACAGAACCGAACATAGAAGCGTATATCGCCATTTTTGCATCACAATTCTCCTCATTTCGCCCCACAGGGTTACATATTTTTGTCATCTGTTTCATTATTATGCGTAGGATATAAATCGACTCACACAAAACACCCGGAACATCAGGCCCTGCTGCAGATATTAAGAAGGTTCAAAGATGAGCCGGGGATCGATTCTGGCAATCTGCCAACTGACAAAAATGCTGGATGAGTTGCCCGGCCTCAGGCAGAGGCTTCACCCGGTCGATGAGCGTCGTCATCTGCGCATCGCTTGACAACCGTTTGCGTTGATGACGGATGTAGCCCTGCAGGATCGCCTGGGTAAACTCCGGATGAAATTGCACGCCCCAGGCGGTAGGCGCAAAACGGACAGCATGGTTAGGTTCGAAACTGTTGTGCCCGTAGACAAAAGACCCCGCAGGCAAGGTACTAATCGACTGCAGATGGGTCGCATAGGCCGAACAGAACCGTGGTAGAACTTTGAAGAGCGGGTCATCCTGCGCCGCGCTCTCCATCTCAACCTCCACCTGCCCCAACTCTAGGCCGTCGGGATGATCGCTCACAACGCCACCCAACGCTCGACTCAACAATTGATGCCCATCACAGATGCCCAGCACCGGCAGCCTTGTGTCGACCGCATCACGAATGAACCGCGACCAGAGCTCGACCTGCGCTCCACCCTCTGAAACCATCCGATGTGAACCGGTAATAATCAGAGCAGAGAGCTTCTCAAGCGACGGCAAGGGCTCATCAATACCATCGGCCACCATGAAAAGACCCGGAGCCTCCCCACTTGCGGCAATAATCCAATCTTCGAAATCACCGAAACGCTGGGCCATATCCTTGAAAGTCCTGCCGGTTTTTAAAATCAGTATTGGCTTCATGGTCTCATCATAACCGGCACCGTCAAAAAGAGGCAACCAGCATCAATTTCAGTGGCCCAACAAGCGACTTAAAGGGATAAGGCGTTGGTAATCGGCATAGGACAATGAGGTCTGCCAATGGCCGCTGAGCATGCCCGTGCCCACCCCTACCGTAAAAACCAATAAAACCAGGATCGGAAACATCCATGGTTTCAGGGGGAACTTCACCAAAGCCACATTCAAGGCTCCCGACTGCGGGCAGTGAGCGACACAGGTCAGGCAGGCGGTACATTCGGGTGAAAGAATCTGCGTTTTTTCCGCAACCGGCAGACGCGCCGGACAGACCCGGCTGCAGCTCTTGCAATCGATACAGATCTCTTTGTTGCGCCGAATCCGCACGGGACTGAAGAAAGAAAAGAGACCGAGCAGGGCACCATAGGGGCATAGATAACGGCACCAGGGATTACGAAAAAAGAGCGACAATACCAGCAACAGCACAATCGTCAGTAGCGGGATACCGGCCATGCCGGTAAAGAAGTGCAGCATCTTGATATCGGCGACCGCCCAGTAGGGTGCGGCCAAAAAGCCCTTGAGACTTGCGGGCGGCATGTCGATCAAGATCAGCTTAACGAAGAAGAGTAGCAACAGATACTTCAGGCTTTGCAGCAGACGATCCAACCAGGCCCAGGGGTGCCAGAGTCGCCCGAAGAGTCGCTGTCCCAGCTTCCACATCAATTCTTCGATGGTCCCGACCGGGCATAACCAGGAGCAGAATGACTTGCGTGTCAAGAGCGCCAGCGCGACAAAGGTTACAAACAGCACCAGCGCCGCCGGATGTATGGCGTCAACCTGGCCGTTAAACAACCAGTTCTTCAAACTGACCAGCGCGCCGATGGGCAAAAAAGCTTCAACCCCGGGGAAACGCGGATAGTAGGCGGCACGACCGCCCGATTCAAAATGGCGCACGAACAGGCCGAGTTGAACCCCCAACAGCAGACACCAGCCGAGCATGCCCCACTGCACCAGCAACCTCAAGCGCAGCAACGGTTTTTGACCGCCGAGCTTTTGCACAATTGTCTTTTTCATGCCGGCCAGCCTACTCTCTCTTACGGAAGATTTCCATGACCTGCATCAAAAATCGACGCGATAACCGAGGGTCATAAAGTAATCACGGCTGCGCGAATCCTGGCCCGCAGTTGTTTCATTGGCCCACTCGGCTCCCCCTTCTAAATCGAGATGAAAGCGTTTTTTCCAACGATATTCCATGCGCAGAGCGGGGCGAATCC
>JAKIUS010000478.1 GCA_021647445.1 Geopsychrobacter sp.
GGAGGATGCCTCCCCAGGTTTGTTGCAGGAGCGACAATTGTTCGCGAAAACTTGTCGCTTGCTGCAGTGGTTCCATTAAGCGAGCCAGCAAAGAGGTCGGTCTTTGACCGAAGCCGTCATCCACCTGCGGCAGCGCCTGATCAATCAGCTGCAGTTGCTCACGATAACCGGTACTGTTGTGCAATTGTTGTTCTTCGCTGAGAAGCAGAGGAACGACTGCCTTAAGGGCCGGATTCTGACTCTGCACACGGAGCAGGAACAGCTCCAGAACCAGATCGTTCAGTTGCCCCTGCTTTTCCGTAGCGAGCAGAAACCGTTCGCTGGTTGTCTTCCCCAGAGCGACCGGCAGAGCCGGGAAAAGCTGCAGAAAGTTTTGCAGGACCTTTTCCAACTTGGGGAGTTCGATGTCGTGGTTGCCGGTGGTTAAGCTCTGGCGGGCAATTTGGCAATTTCGGCTGCGCAGAAAATGCTGTCCGATCTGCAGCAGGACCTGATTGATGGTCGCCAACAGCTCCAGGTCTGCCGCAGACAGATTTTCTGCCCCCGCACTGTGCAGGCCATCTGCGATCAGTTGTCGCAGGAAGGTGCGCCCGGGCGGAGGCGTCTGACGAAACTGGGTGGACAGATCGAGTCGATTCCAAAAGTTGTAGCCGCAGTGGAAACCGAGGGGAAAATGTTTGTTATGAAATGATTCAGTCATCGTAGCTCATTATGTTACCGACAGGTCGGCGTTACGTAAAAACTCTGCTGCCTCTTCAGGTGGTGTCGGGTTCATTTGAAAGCCCGAACCCCACTCAAAGCCTGCAACATTGGTTAACTTGGGAGCAATTTCAATATGCCAGTGATAATCCGAGGGGAGTGACGCCCAGTAGTCGGGGCGCCCCCAGCGCAGGTGTGTCGGTGGGGCGCTGTGCAAAATAAAGGAATAGGGCGGGTCGCGCAATATTGAGCGCAGCCGCCGCAGGGTGTCGCGCAGGGTGTCGGCGAGCAACAGCAGTTGCTGATCGGTCTGCAGCGTGTAGTCGTGACTATGTTCTAGCGGCGCAACCATCAGCTCAAACGGAAAACTCGAAGCATAGGGTGCGTAGACAATAAAGTTGACATCATCCCTCACTACGCGCTCTTTGCTTTGCCGTTCTTGGCTGTGCCGGTCGCAGAACAGACAACGCTCTTTGCGCTGAAAGTGCTCGCGACAGGTTGACAGTTCCGTGGCGATCATCGGTGGAATCAGCGGCACGGCAATCAATTGTGAATGTGAGTGCGGAACGTTGGCTGAGGCTTCGATGCCAAAATTTTTGAAGACGAATATGTAGCGAAAACGACTATCTCTGCGCAGATCCAGCATCCGGGTACGGTACGCTTTAAGGACTTCGGCTAGCTCTTCAATCGTCAGATCGGCCATGCTGCGATCATGTTCTGGATGCTCGATGATCACTTCATGTGCGCCGATGCCGTTCATCCGGTCGTAAAGCCCCTCGGCACGATTATTCAACTCACCTTCAATCCGTAGCGCAGGAAATTTGTTCGGGATAACCCTGACCTGCCAGCCAGGCTGATTTGCTTGGCTGTCGTTCGGCCGAAAGGCATAAATCTCCGGCGGGGTTTTCTCTTCATTGCCGCTACAGAAGGGGCAGGCCGACATTTTTACCTGGGTGCGGCGCTGGAGGAAATCCGGTGGTCTGCGACCGCGGCCTTTGGTAATTATGGTCCAATTGTTTTTCAGTGGGTCCCAGCGTAATTCTGACACTATCTGGTCCTTTCGTGGTTTCAGACTGACCAGTTATCTGCGTCGAGCACTGCGCCACGGTAGCAGAAACTGGCACTGCCTTCCGTCGGCCAGCGGCCATTTTCCCGTTCTCCCTGGATTGCATGGCAACTCAAACCAGGGGTGTCGCCGGGCTGTAGCTGGATGGCTGACAAGGGAACGGCAATTTCCAAGACCTGCTGACAGGCGGCAGTACCGCTGGCGACCGGGCGGCCTTCGGCAGTGATCGACAGAGACTGGTCGGCAAAGCGAAAGCAGATACGAGAAAGTTGCTGACCTGAGATGCGCAGCTCGAAAGTACCTTTCGGGCCGCAAAGGCGGCGTAATAACTCTGGTTGGTCGAAGCGGAAATATAAATGTTGCTGATCATAGCCAAAATAGATTTCCTGCAGGCTCTCGCGGCTGGCATACATGGCACCACCTGCCGAGATATCGATATGTCCGGCTGCCAACCATTCGAAGTAATCCCCGATCCGGCCGTCGACCTGTGGGGTAAAACAGGCACTCGGCTCGTTGCCTTCAATTATGCTGGTCGGTGGCTTGATCGATTGATGGAGGCGGGCTGGCACCGCTAGCCCCTTCAGCTGGTAGAGGGCTTCGAGGTGCAAGCGGAACAGACGATCAAAAATATCGGCTTGCGCGGTGAC
>JAKIUS010000009.1 GCA_021647445.1 Geopsychrobacter sp.
CTTTTCGCAGTCAGCCTGCTGCAAACGCTCGCGAACGATTCCGATCACAACCTCATCAGTTACCAGAGCTCCGGCATTCATGGATACCTTTGCCTTAAGTCCCATCGGGGTCTGCTCACGTACAGCCGTACGGAGCATATCACCGGTCGAAATCTGCGGGATACCCAAACGCTCAACGAGGTGAGCCGCCTGGGTGCCCTTGCCTGCACCGGGAGGACCAAGCAAAATCATATTCATCGCAAAAACCCCTAATCAGCCGTGACGCCCTTTAAGCGACACGCCCTTCATAAAACCTTCATACGAACGAGAAATCAGGTGTGCCTCAATCTGCGAAGCGGTATCCATGCCGACACCAACAACGATCAACAGCGATGTCCCGCCAAAGAAGAAGGGTACATTGAACTTGCTGATCATAAAGGTCGGCAAAACACAGACCGCAGACACATAAATAGCACCAGCAAACGTTAAACGTCCAAGAACGGTATCCAGATAATCGGCCGTCTCTTTACCGGGTCGAATACCAGGGATAAACCCACCCTGAGTCTTCACATTCTCTGCCACATTCACAGGGTTGAACGTTACAGCCGTGTAGAAGTAGCAGAAGAAAACGATAAATGCAACATAAAAAAGAGTATAGATCCAGTGCCCTGGAGTCATAACTGCGGCGACCGACTGCACCCAGGGGATATCGATCAAATTCGCAACTGTCGCAGGAAACATGATAATGGAACTAGCAAAAATCGGCGGAATAACACCACTCATATTGATTTTCAAAGGCAGGTGACTCGCCTGTCCACCCATATTCCGCATGCCAACAACACGCTTGGCATAATGGATGGGAACCCTGCGCTGAGCACGCTCCATGTAGACAATGGCGGCAACCACAGCCAGCATCAAAATCAGGATGAAGAGTATGATAGCCGGAGTCATGGCACCAGTTTCAAGGAGACGCAACGAGTTTACGATCGCGGCCGGGGTTCCTGCAATGATACCAGCAAAGATAATCAAGGAGATCCCGTTACCTATACCACGTTCGGTAATCTGCTCACCCAACCACATAATAAAAGCGGTTCCAGCGGTCAGAGTCAGGATCGTCATGAAGACAAAACTCGGGCCGGGGTTTTGAACAACCAGTTCTCCTGCAGGTCCAGTCATGGTCTGCAAACCAACCGCAATACCAGCACCCTGAATGATCGCCAGAGCAATAGTGCCATACCGGGTATATTGAGTAATCTTGCGTTTACCCTGTTCACCCTCTTTAGAAAGCTTTTCGATGGGCTCAAAAACAACCGTCAACAGCTGCAGAATAATCGATGAACTGATATAAGGCATGATCCCAAGGGCAAACACAGTCATCCGTGTCAAGGCACCACCGGTAAATGCGCTAACCATCCCGAGCAGAGTTCCCTCGGTCCCTTCAAAAAATTTCGCTAATACCTGGGCATCTATACCGGGAGTCGGGACATGACATCCGACCCGATAAACAGCCAACATACCCAGAGTGAAAAGGATGCGGCGCCGCAGTTCAGGAATGGCGACGATATTCTGCAGCGTAGTCCACACGTTAAATCACCTCAACCTTACCACCGGCTGCCTCAATCTTGGCAACAGCAGATTTGCTGAATTTATGCGCCTGCACAGTCAAAGACTTGCTCAACTCGCCATCAGCAAGAACCTTGACCCCATCCTTCAATTTGCCGATCAAACCAGCGCTGGAGAAGGCATCAAGCCCGACAGTACTGTCAGCATCGAAAGAATCGAGGTCACCCAGATTGACCAGGGCGTACTCTTTACGGCTTAAGGGGTTGAATCCACGCTTGGGAAGGCGACGCTGCAAAGGCATCTGACCACCCTCAAAGCCTGGCTTGATTCCACCACCACTGCGGGCCTTTTGACCCTTATGACCCTTACCGGAAGTCTTACCTGTTCCGGAGCCAGGACCACGGCCGAGGCGTTTTCTATTTTTTGTTGAACCGGGAGACGGTTGCAGATTACTCAGATCCATCGTGTTGTCCTCTACGAAAATCAGTCTTCAACAACAACCATATGCTCTACCTTGCGGATCATTCCACGAACTTCTGGAGTATCCTTAAGGCAAACAGTTTGTTGCAACTTGTTAAGGCCAAGCCCTTTGAGCACCTTGCCAAAATAGGCAGCGCGTCCAATCGGACTTTTCTTCAGTGTCACTCTTACTTCAGCCGACATGGCCATTCTCCTTACAAATCACCTGAAAAGGCTCCCTCAAGACAGACCACGACGAGCTCTAATCTCGGCCGGACTTTTGAGCATCTTCAAAGCGGCAAAAGTCGCCTTGACCACGTTGTGCGGATTATTTGAACCCAGGCACTTGGTCAGGATGTTATGAATACCAACAGCTTCAAGGACGGGACGAACAGCACCACCAGCAATGACACCAGTACCTTCAGATGCAGGCTTTAGCAAAACCTTGCCAGCACCGAATTTACCAATGACATCGTAGGGGATGGTTGTCCCTTCCAACGGCACAGTGATCAGATTTTTACGCGCCTGATCTACGCCCTTACGGATCGCCTCAGGAACCTCTTTTGCTTTGCCTAGTCCATAGCCAACTCGTCCAGCTCCATCACCAACAACTACCAGTGCGGAGAAGCTGAAACGACGACCACCCTTAACAACCTTAGAATTTCGGTTGATGTGAATCACCTTATCGGATAATTCCATCTCATTCGGATCGGTACGTTGCAAGATCTTCTCCTCTTAGAGCTTCAGTCCGGCTTCGCGTGCAGCGTCAGCCAGAGCCTGAACGCGGCCTTGATATAAAAAGCCGTTACGGTCAAAAACGACAGTGTCGATATTTTTTGCTAACGCCTGCTTCGCGATAGCGGCGCCAACAGCCTTGGCAGCCTCGACATTCCCCTTGGATTTCAACGAACCGGCAACATCCTTACTCAGAGTCGAAGAAGCGGCCAACGTGTGACCGTTGGTGTCTTCAATCAATTGAGCGTAGATATGACCAGCACTACGATATACCGATAAGCGCGGACGCTCCGGGGTACCGATTACTTTTTTACGCACACGCGCCTGACGTTTGAGGCGGGCGAGTCGTCTACTCTGCGCAACATCCACAACAAAACTCCTTATCTGTTACTTACCGGTCTTGCCGGCTTTGCGCAGGATGCGCTCCTCGGCGTACTTAACACCCTTTCCCTTATAAGGTTCGGGCTTACGGAAGGAACGAATCTTTGCGGCCGTAGAGCCGACCAACTGCTTATCAATCCCTTTGACAATCACACGCGTCTGCTTATCAACCTGAATCTCTATACCAGCGGGAACGGCATAAACAACTGGATGAGAGAACCCGAGGCTCAAGGTCAACGTTGAACCACTAAGTTCGGCACGATAACCAACGCCGTTAATTTCAAGCTCTCGAGTGAACCCTTCGCTGACTCCAATAACCATGTTGTTGATCAGCGATCGACTCAGGCCATGAAGCGCACTGTCCTGCTTGCTGTCTGTGGGGCGTGTTACGACGATCTGCTCTGCTTCAACCGCAATACTGATCCGCGAATGAATCGTTTGCTTCAAGCTGCCTTTTGCACCCTGAACAGATATTTCATTCCCGTTCAACGAAACCTTAACCCCAGAGGGGATGGTCACGGGAAGCTTTCCAATTCTTGACATTGTGAAACTCCTTACCTATCGCTACTGGAATCTGCCTACCAGATGGTGCAGATTACCTCGCCACCTACCTGCTCGCGGCGGGCAGTAACATCTGCCAGAACACCCTTCGAGGTCGAAAGGATTGAACAACCGTGGCCATTCTTAATCTGGGGGATTTGTCCCTGTCCGACATAAACACGACAACCCGGGGTCGAAATCCGCTTAATCTCATGAATAACATGAGTTTGATTCTCGTCATACTTCAGATAGACACGCAGGACACCCTGCTTGCCATCAGAGATAGCTTTGAAGTTCTTGATGTAACCCTGTTCTTTGAGAACTTCTGAAATCGCAACCTTAAGATTGCTTGAGGGGAGATCAAGCTTGGCATGTTTTGCCATCCCTGCATTGCGGATGCGTGTAAGCAAATCCGCGATAGGATCGGTCATCGACATTGGTGGAGCTCCTTCTTACGCTGTTACCAGCTGGACTTGACCACACCAGGAAGTTTCCCTTCGTTGGCCAGTTTCCGCAGACAAATTCTGCACATATCAAACTTACGATAATAAGCACGCGGGCGACCGCAGATGGGGCAGCGGTTATACTCACGAACCTGAAATTTCTTAGGCCGCTTGGCCTTAGCGATCATCGACTTCTTAGCCACAACTTTCCTCCGCTAGCCTTGCTTATTTTCGGAACGGCATGCCCATACCGGAAAGAAGGGCGCGCCCCTCTTCATCGGTCTTGGCTGTCGTTACAATTGTGATGTTGAGTCCGGAGACTTTAGCGATCTTCTCAAGATCAATCTCGGGAAATATCAACTGCTCGCGAACACCAAGGGTGTAATTACCACGGCCATCAAAAGCCTTACCCGAGATCCCCTTGAAATCACGCACGCGGGGGAGAGCAACATTGATCAGACGATCAAGAAATTCCCATGCACGATCCTGACGCAGGGTCACACAGGCACCAATCGCCATCTCTTCGCGCAACTTAAAGCCAGCAATCGAACGCTTGGCGCGTGTGATAACAGCTTTCTGCCCGGTGATTGTACTCAGTTCCTCGACCGCAGATTCCAGCAGTTTGGGATTTTGAATTGCTTCACCTAGTCCCATATTAAGAACAACTTTCTCAATTCTGGGAACTTCCATGACGTTCCGATACTGGAACTCTTTCATCAAGGCAGGAACCTGATCCTGCTGATATGCCTGTTTCAACCTGGCCATCAAACTCTCCGTTTACTTATCAACGATTTCGTTACATTTTTTGCAATAACGAACTCTGCTACCATCTTCGAGGGACCGGATCCCGGTACGGGCTGCTTCATTACAAGAAGAACAGATCAGCATAATATTAGAAATACTGATTGCAGCCTCCTTTTCGACAATTCCACCCTCTGGATTCAATTGGGTCGGACGGGTATGACGCTTGATAACATTCAAGCCTTCAACCACGATACGGCCCTTGGCTGGGAAAACGCGCAAAACTTTACCAGTTTTACCCTTCTCCTTACCAGAAATAACTTTGACCATGTCGTCTTTTTTGACATGTAATTTTATAATTGCCATCGAACTGTATCTCCAACACTCTTGATTAAAGAACTTCAGGGGCCAGCGAAACGATTTTCATGAACTGACGGGCGCGTAATTCACGAGCGACAGGACCGAAAATACGGGTCCCAACCGGTTCATTACCAGCGTTTACAACCACCGCTGAATTAGTATCAAAGCGAATGTAGGAACCATCGGTACGACGAACTTCCTTAGCAGTCCGAACGATGACGGCACGAACCACATCACCTTTTTTCACTTTGGAATTCGGCAGAGCCTCTTTGACGCTGCAGATAATCACATCGCCGATGCCAGCATATTTACGCTTCGAGCCACCAGGAACCTTAATACAACAGAGTTTCTTGGCCCCGGAATTGTCGGCCACGCCGAGCGTGGACTGCATCTGAATCATGGTTCGTTCTCCTAGGCAGTAACGGCTTTTTCAAGGACTTCGCGGACCCGCCAGCGCTTGTCTTTCGACAATGGGCGAGTCTCAACAATCAGAACCTTGTCACCGACGCAACAACTGTTCTCCTCGTCATGGGCCTTACAGTTGACTTTGCGTTTGATGTATTTCTTGTAAGTTGTATGCTTGACGATCTGGTCAACACGGACAACAACCGTTTTATCCATTTTATCGCTGACCACAATTCCAATCCGGGTGCTCCGGTTACCACGTTGCTTGTCCATTGTTTCCCTCACCTCAGGCATCAAGTTTCTGATTCAGGACAGTCTTGACACGGGCGACATCCTTACGAATCTGGGACAGCTTGGCAGAATTCTCAAGATGTCCGGTATGGAGTTGAAAACGCAGATTGAACATTTCCTGCTCAAGTTCTGCGGCTTTTGATTGCAGTTCCTCTACACTGAGATCTTTAATTTCATTAGCCTTCATCAGTGCCTGCCTCTCTCTTCACAAACTTGGTTTTCATCGGCAGCTTGTGAGCAGCCAAGCGGAACGCTTCACGTGCGACATCCTCATCGACACCTTGCATCTCATAGATCACATGACCAGGTTTGACCACGGCAACCCACTTTTCCGGCGACCCTTTACCTTTACCCATGCGGGTCTCGGCTGGCTTACTGGTCAGCGGCTTATGCGGAAATGTACGAATCCAGATTTTACCGCCCCGCTTAATATAACGCGTCATGGCGCGGCGGGCCGCTTCAAGCTGGCGCGAGGACAACCAACCACACTCAAGGGCCTGCAGTCCGAAATCACCGAAATTGACTTCAGTTCCCCGACTGGCTGCACCCCTCATGCGACCGGTAAATTGCTTCCTGCGTTTAACTTTCTTTGGCATTAACATGGTGAAAAACTCCTGCTATCAGCTCGCGGGCTGATCCTTGCCAAAGATTTCACCTTTAAAGATGAGAACTTTGACACCGATAATTCCATAGGTCGTCTTGGCTTCAGCAAAACCGTAGTCGATATCGGCACGCAGAGTGTGCAAAGGCACGCGTCCCTCACGATACCACTCTCGACGGCTCATCTCAGCACCACCGAGACGGCCAGCACACTCAATCTTGATGCCTTGAGCACCGAACTTGAGAGCCATGCTGACGCTGCGCTTCATGGCGCGACGAAAAGCAACTCGACGCTCCATCTGCAATGCGACATTTTCAGCAACCAGTTGAGCATCAACCTCAGGCTTGCGAACCTCCTGAATATTGATGAAACACTCGTCATCGGTCAGTTTGGCGAGGTCGCGCTTGAGTTCTTCAACCTCAGACCCCTTCTTACCAATAATAATACCTGGGCGAGCTGCAAAGATATTCACCTTGACCTTGTTCGCCGCACGCTCCAATTCAATCTTGGAGATGCCTGCATGGTAAAGGCGCTTCTTCAAAAACTTGCGCAACGTCAGATCAGCATGCAACTTAATGCTGTAATCACTATCGGCATACCACCTGGATTCCCAGGTCCGGTTAATCCCGAGACGAAATCCTATCGGATGAACTTTCTGGCCCAACGGGTCACCTCCTTGGCGTCTTACTTAACGGCCAGCACCACAGTAATGTGGCTGGTCGGCTTGCGAATTTTGCTGGCACGCCCTTGGGCACGCGGAATGAAACGCTTGAGCACCGGGCCCTGATCAACGTTGATCGCCTTAACAAACAGCTGATCAACATCAGAAACACCTTTTTGCTCTGCATTTGCTACAGCAGATTTCAGTAATTTAGAGAGAATAGGCGCCGTCTTTTGTGGTGAAAACTGGAGGGTATTAAATGCCTCCTGAATTCCCTTCCCACGAACCAGATCGACTACCAGTCGTGCCTTCCGTGGTGAAAGACGAACACTTTTTAGTTTAGCAACAGCTTCCATGTGGAACTCCTATTACGCGGTCAGTCCTTACTTACGGATCTTGCCTTTTTTATCATTACCGTGGCCGTAGTAGGTCCGTGTCGGAGCAAACTCACCAAGTTTGTGCCCAACCATGTTTTCAGAAACGAAAACAGGGATGAACTTCCTACCGTTATGCACGGCAAATGTGGTACCGACAAATTCGGGAATGATAGTCGAACGACGCGACCAGGTCTTAACAACCTTGCTACGGTTCGGCTCACCTTCAAGATCGACCTTACGCAATAGACACTCGTCTACAAAAGGTCCTTTTTTAATTGATCTAGCCACGATCGACTCCTAGAGCATCTATCTAAAGTAATTACTTCTTATTACGACGACGAACGATAAATTTATCGGTGCGCTTGTTAGTCCGGGTCTTATAACCCTTGGTCGGCACACCCCAGGGAGTAACCGGATGACGGCCGCCAGAACTTTTACCCTCACCACCACCATGCGGGTGATCAACCGGGTTCATTGCGACACCACGCGATTGCGGACGCTTGCCTAACCAGCGAGAACGACCAGCCTTGCCGAGCTTGATTTTTTCAAAATCAAGGTTACCGACCTGACCAACCGTTGCCAGACACTCCTGAAGGATCAAACGTACCTCGCCTGACGGCAACCGTAGTTGCGCATAACGACCTTCTTTTGCGGCGATCATCGCATAGGCCCCAGCACTCCGAGCCAACTGACCGCCACCGCTAATTTTCAGCTCGACGTTATGGACCCAGGTGCCAAGAGGAATAGAGCGAATACTCATGGCATTGCCCGGCTTGATATCGGCAGACTCGCTGGCAACAACCTGGTCTCCAACATTCAGACCATTCGGTGCCAGGATGTAACGCTTTTCACCGTCAGTATAATGAAGCAAAGCGATACGCGCTGAGCGATTGGGATCATATTCAATAGTGGCAACCTTTGCTGGCACCTCTTTTTTATCACGACGAAAATCGACGATCCGATACTTCCGCTTATGCCCACCACCAGTATGACGCTTGGTAATACGGCCGTTATTATTCCGACCACCAGATTTAGACAGTGGTGCCAAAAGTGTTTTTTCAGGAGTCGATGTGGTCACTTCCTCGAAAGTCGAGGAGGCCATATGACGCCGACCGGGTGAGGTCGGATTAAATCTCTTAATACCCATGGTCTTTACTCCGTTACCGCTAAGCGTGTAGCCTTAAACGCCATAAAAATCGATATTGTTTCCCTCTGCGAGGGTCACGTAAGCCTTTTTCCAGTTGTTGCGTTGGCCAATATTTGCACCAACACGCTTGGTCTTGCCACGGTAAAGAATCGTCTTGACCGACTTGACCTTGACATCAAATGCCTGCTCAATAGCAGCCTTGATTTCAATTTTGTTGGCATCACGACCCACTTCAAAAGCCACAACATTTGCCTCCTCTTTCAAGAGGTTGGCTTTTTCTGAGATCAGCGGCTTACGGATAACCTGGTGCAACGGCTTCATTTTTCCAATGCTCCTTCGATCTGGCTTACCGCTGCATCAGTAAGGACCAGATTAGGGTACTTAAGAACGTCGTAAACATTGACACCCTCAGCACGCAGAACTTTTACATTTTTAAGATTCCGAGCTGAAAGTTCAACCCTGGGATCTGCCTGGTCGATAACAATCAGAGTACCCTCAAGCTCAAAGCGCTTGAGAAGGTCTGCCACAGCCTTGGTGCTGATAGCTTCGAGCTCGATTGCGCTTAAAACCGTTATCTTTTCCGCCTGAAAGCGAGCAGACAGAGCACTACACAAAGCGGCTTTTTTAACCTTGCGGTTCAGCTTGAACTCATAAGAGCGCGGCTGCGGACCGAACGCAACGCCACCACCAACAAAGTGTGGAGCACGAATCGTCCCCTGACGAGCATTACCCGTCCCTTTTTGCTTAAAGGGTTTCTTACCCCCACCAGCCACCTTACCGCGCGATTTAACCGCAGCAGTCCCCTGACGACGGGCCGCAAGTTGGTAGCGGACCATGTCGTGCAACAAGAAGCGCTTAATTTCAGTATTAAAAACCGCATCAGCAAGATCACGCTCACCGACTTGTTTTTTATCAAGATCATATACAGTTACAGTTGCCATTTAACTATCTCCTGCGCCGGCAAGACCGATTAGGCCTTGATCCCTTTGCGAATTGCTACAATTCCATTTTTCGGTCCGGGAACTGCACCCTGCACCAGAATCAAGTTCTGCTCAGGACGAACATCGACAACCACAAGGTTGTGAGTTGTAACACGTGCGTTACCCATTTGTCCCGGCATTTTCTTGCCACGGAAAACTTTTGCTGGCCAAGCCGACTGCCCGATCGAACCAGGAGCACGATGAAAGGTCGAACCGTGGGTTGCACGCCCGCCGGAGAAGCCCCAACGCTTAATGACGCCCTGAAAGCCCTTACCCTTGCTCGTCCCGGTTACATCGATACGATCCCCAATCGAGAAGAGCGCACAGGTAACTTCATCCCCAACGCTGCAATTCTCGTCCACAACAGTGAATTCGCGAACGTGGGAAAAAGCACCCTTACCAGCCTTTTTGAAGTGACCCATCTCAGGCTTATTAACACGGTCTGTGCGCTTCTGCATAAATCCGACCTGAGCGGCAGTATAACCATCGGTCTCAGTCGTCTTCTTTTGCAGGACAACACAGGGCCCAGCCTCAATTGCGGTCACAGCAATACGCTGTCCGTCGGCGGCATAAACCTGAGTCATGCCGATTTTTTTTCCTAAAATTCCATTGATCATTTGAAATGCCCTTAACTGAAACTATATCCGCTCAAGACTAGAGCTTGATCTCAACATCTACCCCGGCAGACAGATCGAGCTTCATCAGGGCATCGACTGTTTGCTGTGTCGGCTCCAGAATATCGAGCAGACGCTTGTGGGTTCTGATTTCAAATTGCTCACGACTCTTCTTATCAACATGAGGACCACGCAGAACGCAGTATTTATTGATAACGGTCGGCAACGGAATCGGCCCGACAAGTCGGGAACCGGTTCTCTTTGTAGTGTCGACAATCTCGGCCACAGCCTGATCTAGCAGAGTGTGATCGTACGCTTTAAGACGAATTCTAATTTTTTGGGTAGACATAAAACCTATCTCTTCCTACTCGATAACTTCGCTGACGACACCAGCGCCAACAGTTCGGCCACCTTCACGAATTGCGAAGCGAAGCTCTTTATCCATAGCGATCGGGGTGATCAGATCAACGTCCATGGCGATGTTATCGCCAGGCATGACCATCTCGGTGCCTTCAGGCAGAGTTACAATTCCGGTCACATCGGTGGTACGGAAGTAAAACTGGGGACGATATCCCTTAAAGAACGGGGTATGACGACCACCCTCTTCTTTTGTCAGGATATAGGCCTCGGCTTTGAACTTAGTGTGCGGGGTAATACTGCCGGGCTTGGACAAAACCTGACCACGCTCGATATCTTCGCGCTTGACGCCGCGTAACAGGATACCACAGTTATCGCCAGCCTGACCCTGATCGAGCAGCTTGCGGAACATCTCAACGCCGGTCACGACAGTCTTGGTGGTATCCTTCATGCCGACAATCTCAATTTCATCCTGAACCTTAATGATACCGCGTTCAACACGGCCGGTGGCTACAGTACCGCGCCCGGAGATCGAGAAAACATCCTCAACCGGCATCAAAAAAGGCAGATCAATCGCACGTGCTGGCACAGGGATGTAGGCATCAACTTGAGCCATCAGTTCGATGACCTTGTCCTTACCAATCTCATCATCACGACCTTCAAGGGCGGCCAGAGCCGAACCTGCAATAATCGGGATATCATCACCAGGAAAATCGTAACTGGAGAGCAGTTCGCGAATCTCCATATCGACAAGCTCAAGTAGTTCCTCGTCATCGACCATGTCGGCCTTATTGAGAAAAACGACCATCGCCGGAACACCAACCTGACGAGCAAGCAAGATATGCTCGCGGGTCTGCGGCATCGGACCATCTGCGGCCGAAACCACCAGAATCGCGCCGTCCATCTGCGCTGCACCGGTGATCATATTCTTGACATAGTCGGCATGACCCGGACAGTCAACATGAGCATAGTGACGATTTTCAGTTTCATACTCGACATGGGCGGTGGCGATAGTAATTCCGCGCTCACGCTCCTCTGGAGCATTATCGATCTGATCGAATGCCTTGACTTCACCACACCCGCCAGCCTCAGCCAGAACCCGGGTAATCGCAGCCGTTAGCGTAGTTTTACCGTGGTCAACGTGACCGATGGTCCCGATATTGACGTGCGGTTTTGTCCTCTCGTACTTTTCCTTGGACATACAAATTCTCCTGTGTCGTCAGTACCCTATTGGCCCTTGACCTTGGCAATAATTTCTTCACTAATCGCTTTTGGTACCTGCTCATAATGATCAAAGACCATAGAGTAGGTTGCGCGACCCTGTGTTGAACTGCGTAAATCTGTGGCATAGCCAAACATACTCGAAAGGGGGACTTCGGCATTAACGATCTGAGCACCACCTCGCGCCTCCATGCCCATAATACGGCCACGGCGGCTATTTAAATCACCAATAACATCGCCCATATACTCTTCCGGGACAACAACCTCAACAGCCATAACCGGTTCGAGCAGTGCAGGGCCAGCCTTAGCAGCACCAGCTTTGAAACCCATAGATCCAGCAATTTTAAAGGCCATCTCGTTGGAGTCGACGTCATGATAAGAACCATCAAAACAGGTCACCTTAACATCAACAATCGGGAAGCCGGCAAGAACACCATTCTCGGAAGCCTCGGCAGCACCTTTACCAACTGCGGGGATATATTCGCGAGGAATAACACCACCCTTGATCGCATCAACGTACTTAAAGCCTTCACCAGGCTCACCCGGCTCAAGTCTCAACCAACAATCACCATACTGACCACGACCACCAGATTGACGAACAAACTTGCCCTGAACCTCAACGGTCTTGGTAATCGATTCACGATAGGCAACCTGAGGCGCGCCAATATTACACTCGACCTTGAATTCACGCTTCATACGATCAACGATGAC
>JAKIUS010000479.1 GCA_021647445.1 Geopsychrobacter sp.
CAACAGGATATTCAGAACATTATGGACAAATTGAACAACCGCCCTCGAAAATGCCTTGGCTTTAAAACACCAAATCAGGTGTTTTTCGGGATAAAACCACCTGTTGCACTAGCAAGTTGAATCCAAGACCGGTAATAATCGAAGCAAAGACATCGGGATGGTCGAGACGATCGGCCAGCATATACTGCTTGAGTGATGACAACTCATTGGCCATGCTGCGCATCTCGAGCGCCTTGCGCACTGCGGCGACCAAACGGCTCGCTTCAACCGGCTTGACCAGATAATCGAACGCGCCCAGCTTCATCGCTTCGACAACAGTATCGATCTCATCGTTGGCGGTGACCAGAATAATCGGGATATCGGGATAGGCTTTAACGATCTGCGGCAGCAATTCGAGGCCAGAGAGCTTCGGCATACGCAGGTCCAGAACAATAACGGCGACCGGTTCCTGCGTCAGCAGGGTCATGGCCAAGGTGCTGTCAGAGAGGGTTATAACCCCCTTCAACCCGCTGGCCTGCAGGCTCAGTTTGGTCGTATTGAGAATCTGTTGCTCATCATCGATCAACAGAATTTTTCGCTGTAAAGAGGTCATCGGTGGCACGTATCGGCTCCATTAAACACAGGAATTAAGAGGATCAGGCCTCAACGGGAAGTTTAACAGTAAATGTCGTTCCTGTTTCGGGCTGGCTATAAAAATCGAGTTCTCCACCATGATCCTTGATAATCGACATGCTGATCGAAAGCCCCAGACCGGTCCCGCCGGCATCCAGCTTTGTCGAAAAGAAGGGTTCAAGAATCTTCTCTTTTAAACCGACCGGCAGGCCACTGCCCTGATCCCGAACATTAATCCAGACCTGCCTATTCTCCCGGTCAAAGACGGTACTCAAAGAGACGGGGCAATCCTTACTCGGCAAGGCCTGACAGGCGTTCATCAACAGATTGATCACCACCTGACCCAGTTGTTGGGGAATCCCCTTAACCAACGGGATATCGTCGGCCAAATCCAGATGAAAATTATCCGTATACCGCACCAGTTCATGATGCAGCATACTGACCGCCGATGTCACTACCGCATTTAAATCAACCTCGGTCGGAAGAGCTGCCTGATCCTGACGCACAAAACGCTTTAAGTCCGTAACGATCGCATTAATGCGCTGCGAACCATCGGTGAGGCCATGGAAGAGTTCGGGCACCTGGGTTTCAAGTTCGCTAAAAGGAATACCGCCCAGAATAAAATCGCCATGTTCACGAAAATACTGCCGTAAAACCAATTGCGCATCATTCCATATTTTGGAGAGCAGTTGCGCATTGGAGAGCACAAAATTGTTGGGGTTGTTAATCTCATGGGCCACACCAGAGACCAGCAGCCCTAAAGAGGTCATTTTGTTGGTCTGGATCAGTTTGGCCTGAAGTTCACGTGCTTCAGTTTCAAGGGCAATCCGTTCGGAAATATCTCGAACCGTCAGAAAAACCACCTGTTCTCCCTGAAGGGACATTAACTTACCGCGCAGGGAAACCTTAATTTGTACGCCGTTTTTGCAGTCATTCGACATGACATCGATGCGCCCTGCGCCCTCTTCCTCAATCTTTTGCAGAAGATTCGCAAAGTCCTTATGGGCGTCACCATGACAAAAAGCAGCAATCCCCTGTTTACGCAACTCTTTCTGGCTAAAACCATAGATTTTTTCGGTGGTCAGATTGACATCCATAATCGTACCGGTGCCCGGTTGAAAACAGATGATCGCATCTTCTGTCTGATCATATATCTCCCTGAAAATCGCATCACTGGCCAAAAGAGCCGCCTCAGCAGCCTTGCGTTCAGAGATATCATGCAACAAAAGCAGGTATTCAGAAGGGCCGGTCAGGCGGATCTGGGTTATGGACATATTTAGAATCAGCGCCCGTCCATCCTTGTGCCTGGAACTGAGATCATAAAATTTTAAGGGCTCGCCCGAATCGCTGTATTCGACTGTGTTCAACACCTTTTCAAGGTTGAGCTGCCCTTTATCAAGCAAGAGCGACACGGGTTTTCCGATCACCTCATTGGACTGAAATCCGAATATCTTTTGCGCCGCTAGATTAATCGACTGAATATGGATCTGGTCGTCAATCTTAACGATGCCATCAACCACCTGGTCATAAATCGCATTCGTCCGGGCCTTTTCGAGCAATGCCAGGCTTCTAAGTGGCCGGACAATCAGAATCAACAAGAGTGGGGCGATGAGCAGGATAGTGACAAAAGCATCTAATAATTGAAATTGAGCCGAGGTCAGATCAAAGTTAAACTGCGGGAAGATAATCTCTTGCACCATATCAGCTAGAAAAATCATGAAAAGGAGCAAAACAAAGAGCGTTATGGGCGCTTCGAGAAAATCTGCCAAGGGTTGATGCCGGTAGCGAATCTCCAA
>JAKIUS010000480.1 GCA_021647445.1 Geopsychrobacter sp.
CTAAATACTGTTCGACGGTACCGATCTGCTGCGCATGCCGCCCAACGAAATCCGCCGGGTGCGCGGCAACCAGATTTCGATGATTTTTCAAGAACCGATGACCTCGCTGAATCCTGTTCTGAAAATTGGCGAACAGATCGCCGAAGTGTTGCGCCTGCACCGCAGCCTGACCAACAGGGAAGCCCTGGATCACGCAGCAGAGCTCTTAACCCGGGTCGGAATTCCATCGGCCCAAAGCCGTTTGCGTGATTTTCCGCACCAGCTTTCTGGCGGCCAACGTCAACGCGTCATGATTGCCATAGCCCTGGCTTGCGACCCGCAACTTCTAATTGCGGATGAACCGACCACTGCCCTCGATGTAACGATTCAGGCTCAGATTATGGATCTGCTGGCAGACCTGGCGCGCGATCGAAAAATGGCGACCCTGCTGATCAGCCATGATCTCGGCGTCGTTGCCGGTAATGCCGATCGTGTCGCGGTGATGTACGCCGGAAAAATCGTTGAGTATGCCGGGGTCTTAGACCTGTTCAAAAACCCACAACATCCCTACACCAGAGGCCTGCTCGCCTGTATCCCTCGGCTCGGCAACAAAAACACCTTGCCGACCATCAAGGGACAACTCGATGATTTAAGTCGCGCGACAGAAGGTTGTGCCTTTCTCGAACGCTGTGACATCCCCTGCAGTTCAGGCGGCTCAAAGATACCTCAGTTACACGAAATTGCTCCCGATCATTATGTCCGTTGCTGGAGAAGCTGACCCCATGACCCCGCTGCTTAAAATCATCGAACTAAAAAAATCCTTCTCTGTCTCAAGCAAATCAGGAACAAAACCGCAACGATTAAGGGCAGTGGATGGTGTTAGCCTGCAGATTGCTGCGGGCGAAACCCTGGGACTGGTCGGTGAATCTGGATGCGGAAAATCGACCCTCGGTAAACTTGTCATGGGATTAATCCCCAGCGATAAGGGTAAAATTATTTTTCAGAATACCGACTTAACGCGGCTGTCACACCATCAGTTCCGCCCCTACCGCCGTCATCTACAGATGATTTTCCAAGATCCATTCTCTTCGCTTAACCCACGCATGACGGTTGAACAAACCCTGATGGAACCACTGGTCGTTCATCGCCTCTGTCCGCCCCAAGAGCGCCGGCAAAGGGTGGCTGACTTATTGAGCCAAGTCGGACTGGAGAGTGCGGCGGCCCAGCGTTACCCCCATGAATTTTCTGGAGGACAGCGTCAACGAATCAGCATTGCACGGGCCCTGGCGGTTGAACCCGAGTTGATCATCGCCGACGAACCGGTCTCGGCCCTCGACCTATCGGTTCAGGCACAGATTCTCAACCTCATGCGCGAAATTCAGCAACAGCGGGGCTTAAGCTACCTTTTCATCGCCCATGACCTAGCGGTTGTTGAACACGTCAGCGATCGGGTTGCCGTGATGTACCTGGGTAAAATTGTCGAAATCGCGTCAGCTGAAGCGCTCTACCGCAATCCTCAACACCCCTATACCGAAGCCCTGCTCAAGTCGATACCTCTTCCAGACCCGCAACTGGCGAAACGCACAACTCCGCTCAAAGGGGAGATACCCTCCCCTCTCGACCCACCCTCAGGTTGCGCCTTTCATCCCAGATGCCCCTATGCCAGCGAACTCTGTCGCCGGGAGACACCCGTACTCAAGACACTCGGCGGCAACCACCAGACCGCCTGTCATCACCATGACAAGGTCGGAATCTCAAGCCCCTGACATCCTCAACCTCATATCAAGAGACACCTTCGCCTATCCATGGGGCATGAACCTACCTCCTGAATCAAACCTTGATCACAACGTGCCAAAGATGGCACACTGCCGGATTCAGTTCTAAGGAATTGCCAACCCAGGAATATTATTCGGATGCCAAACAGCAACCAACAAGGCCCCATAAAGACCATCGCTCAAAAGTGCCGTAAATGTTACGCCTGCGTACGTACCTGCCCAACAAAGGCGATCGGCATTCAGGATGATTGCGCAGTCGTTCTGCATCAACGCTGTATTGGCTGCGGAAAATGTCTGCAAGTCTGTTCTCAAGGGGCCAAGGTCATTGCCTATGCCATCGGGATTACCGAACGGTTACTTAAAAAAGAGAGTCCTGTCATCGCCGTGCTCGGTTGTTCCTACCCGGCTTTTTTCTATGATCTTGAACCTGGTCAACTGGCGGCAGCACTACGTCAACTCGGTTTCAGTGACGTCCATGAAGGTGCCGCCGGGGTCGAACTCATCGCCCCGGAATATCGGGCGCTACTCAGCCAGGACAGCAGCAAACCCCTTATCTCCAGTCATTGCCCAACCGTTGTCGATCTCATCGAACTCCATCATCCACAACTCATCCAAAACCTGGTACCCGTCGTTTCACCCATGGT
>JAKIUS010000010.1 GCA_021647445.1 Geopsychrobacter sp.
TTGGTATATTTAAAGTCAGCAAAAAGGCGGTCCAGTAATTCTTTATCGATGGCCATGTTAGCTCCTTAGAAGGTCGGGGCACGATGTACCCCAGGATGGCCATTTACACAATCTTTTTTACACCCTCTTTCCGATAGCCATCCGAGGCATATTGGCTGCCTCGATCGCTGTGAAAGATCAGTCCTTTATCTGGTTTTCGCTTCCATATGGCCATCAAGATTGCGTCATTGACCAATCCTGTTTTCATGCGTGAGCTCATTGACCAACCGACCACAGCGCGCGAGAACAGGTCAATGACGGTGGCAAGATAAAGCCACCCCTCACGAGTTCGGATATAAGTTATGTCACCAACGTAAACGCTGTCGGGTTTGGCGACTGTAAACTCACGGTTGAGCAGGTTCGGTGCAATCGGCTTGTCGTGATTTGAATCAGTCGTTACTTTGAATTTTCGCTTGGTTTGGACCTTGAGGTCCTCTTCTGCCATCAACCGACCAATGCGACGGCGACTGACGATGTTCTTTTTTTTGACCAGAGTTTTTTTGATTCGCCGCGTGCCATAGTTCTTTCGACCCTGTGTAAATGCGTCCCTGATCTGAGGGCGGAGCTTGTCGTCCACAATACTGCGCTCGCTTGGGGGCCGATTTAAATATTCGTAATAACCACTTCGGGCAAAGACTAGGGGACGTTCATAAGATTATAAGTTGCTATCCCCCCTATCTGCTGCTATCCTTCTCCCATGCCTCGCCAAGCTCGTATTGACGCCCCCGGCGCTCTGCACCACATTATCTGTCGTGGTATTGAGCGTAAGCCGATCTTTCGCACCGATGCCGACCGTGACGATTTTGTCATCCGGCTTGAAACTATTCTTGCGGCCACCGATACAAGTTGCTACGCCTGGGCGCTGATCCCCAATCATTTTCACCTGTTGCTGCAAACCGGCCCGACCCCCATCAGTACGGTGATGCGTCGTCTACTGACCGGCTACGCGGTGGCTTTCAACCTACGTCACAAGCGCAGCGGCCATCTGTTTCAAAATCGCTATAAATCGATCATCTGTCAGGACGAGCTTTACCTGTTTGAGCTGATCCGCTATATCCACCTTAATCCCCTGCGCGCCGGGCTGGTTGCTTCATTGGACGATCTGGCGCTTTATCCCTATTGTGGGCATCGTCAATTACTGGGACTGAAGAATCCGGGAGTGCTGGCGGTTGATGAGATTTTGGGCTATTTCGGCAAGCGTGAGAGGGCTGCACGGAAGAAGTATCTTGGTTTTGTTGCTGATGGCGTCGAGCAGGGGCAACGTCCCGAACTGTCCGGTGGCGGGTTGATTCGCAGTTTAATTGGTGCCGGACAAAAGAGCGTTACTGCGGGGGATTTGCCTTTGAGCGATGCGCGGATTCTGGGTGACGGGGATTTTGTCGCTGCCGTGCTGGCACAAGCCGATGAGCAGGTCACGGCCAGAGAGTCTTACCGCATGGCTGGTTTCGGCCTGGATCAACTGGCGGAAGTGGTTGCGACGACGCTTCAGGTTGATGTTGCCGAAGTTTTCGCCCGAGGCAAACAACCACAACGGGTGAGGGCGCGCAGTCTTTTCTGCTTTTGGGCGGTGCGAGAGTTGGGCTGCACCGCAACTTCGTTGGCCACGCGGCTTGGCATCAGCCAACCAGCGGTGAGCCTGTCGGTGCAGCGCGGGGAACGATTGGCGGCAGAGCAGGGTTATAAGTTGTCGGAATTGAGAAAGTTATGAACTTATGAACGTCCCCTGCCTTCACGTCCCCTGCCTTCACAGCAAAAACAAAAGGGGGATTAAACTGTGAGGCAGCAGTGATTTTCTTCATAAATTAATTCTTCAGCAAAACTCATAACATCATCGTCAAGGAAAATTTTTATTAAATGAATTTGCAGAGCAGAGGTTCCCCAACCTTGCAGATATAAAAACATATTATAATCGGCCACACGGTTTCTTGATGAAAGAGAGCCAACCATGTACTGGGTAAATGAACTGTTAAAACAGAGATCTGTGCTCTTCCTCAAATCGAAGAGGTGGGTGTGACCGCAAAAAACATCTTCAATCTTGTGTTCCCTGATAAAAGTGGTCAACGTTAGGGGGTTCAGAAGCGGTGTCACATCTCCGACCAAAATCGAGTGGTGAATCAACATCATGGACTTATCATATTTTATCCGGCCAATCTGCTCAGAGATATTCCTTAGAATTTCCTCCTCCACAAAACCTTCATCTTGGTAAAGAACATTTGAATCTATACAAACAACCAGCAGGGTCATGTTATCAACGGTGATTAGTTTAATATAGTTATGGTCCGTGAAGTAATTTTTTGTTTTTGAAATGTCCGGTTTTAAATAAAGATCCTTTTTGGTCGTCAGTTTTGGTCTTGATGGCAAAATCACTTCATCATGGTCAATGTATTTCTTGTAATATTCATTCGTTCGCATATTTCTTTTATCATGATTGCCGATAATAGAAATAATATTTTCACAGGTAATACCCTTTAAGAACGCTCCCGCATCCTGAAATTCGCTTTCAAGCCCATCAGTGGTACTGTCTCCTGTATTAATAACCAGATCGGCAGGATATGAGTTTATTTTATCCAGCAAGATTTGATTATTACCATCCCAATGGCGTGTTCCAAAATGCAAATCGGATAGATGTAAAATATTCACTTCAGCTTTCCTTTATTTAAGTGGTGATCCATTGTGAACCTTGATTCATCACCATTTTATTGTTTCAACGCGCTAGTAAAACTATGGACTTTTGTCTAAGCCTTTTTTGGTACTACTTATTTTCGCCATTCCCGCGTAGGCGGGAATCCAGTGGTTTTATGGGGCGTGGATCCCCGCATTCGCGAGGATGATGATCTTGGCATTTGATTTTACAAGGGCTTATTTCTCAAGATGGCTCTAAAAAGTCAGAGTATTTGGCTGAGAAACTCCTTAGTGCGTTTATGCTGGGGGTTGTTGAAAAACTCGTCAGGTACATTTTCTTCCACGATATAACCATCATCCATAAAAAATATCCGATCAGCAACAGTCCTGGCAAAGGCCATCTCATGTGTCACCACGATCATCGTCATTCCCGTGTCGGCTAACTCAATCATGACATCAAGAACTTCCTTGATCATCTCCGGATCAAGCGCTGAAGTTGGTTCGTCAAATAACATGATTTTGGGGTTCATGCACAAAGAGCGAGCGATGGCCACGCGCTGCTGCTGGCCACCTGAAAGTTGGCCGGGAAATTTGTCGGCCTGTTCGGGAATCTTGACCCGCTCAAGATACTTCATGGCAGTGGCCTGAGCATCAATTTTACTCATTTTTCGAACCCAGATTGGGCCCAGCGTGAGATTATCTAAAATAGTCAGATGGGGAAACAGATTGAAGCTTTGGAATACCATACCTACTTCAGTGCGAATATGATCAATGTTCTTAAGGTTTTTATTGAGAGTTATGCCATCGACAACGATACTACCCTTTTGATGCGCCTCTAGATTGTTGATGCAGCGGATGAGGGTCGATTTTCCTGACCCTGAAGGGCCACATATCACGATTCGCTCACCCTCGTGAACCCTGAAATCGATATCCTTCAGCACATGAAAATCACCGTACCATTTATTGATCTTTTCAAACTCAATGATAACTTCGGAGGAAGCGGCAGAAGCCAGCTGTTCCCTGGTTTTCTGCGTCTTTGTTCCTGTCATGGTTTTTCCTCGGTAGGCTTGACTGATCAATGCTTATGGCCAGTTGATAGTTTCACTTCCAGATGGCGACTGTATTTTGACATGGCAAAGCAGATCAAAAAGAACATCATTGCTCCAAATACCAGCGGCTCTTTGTGCAGCCCAAGCCATGGTAAATCCTTACTGATCGAACGTAACATACCAAGAACGTCGAACAGGCCAATGATGGACACCAAGGTAGTATCTTTGAGCAGCCCGATAAAATTACCAACAATATTGGGAATCATATGCTTCAAAGCCTGGGGCAAGATAATCAGGCTAATGGTCTGCCAATAGCCCAGGCCGATGGTGTGCCCCGCTTCAAATTGGCCTCTGGGGATGGTCTGAAGACCCCCGCGAACAATCTCGGCAAGATAACAGGCGTTGAACAGGCAAACAGCGATGATAACCTGGACCAACTTGTTAAGGATAAAGCCTTCAGGTAGGAACAAGGGAAACATCGTCGTTGCCATAAACAGTACGGTAATCAAAGGGACCGAACGGAACAGTTCGATGAACGAGGTACTGATGACCCTAACGACTGGCATCTTGGATCGCCGACCAAGGGCAAGAAGAATTCCGCCCGGCAGTGCCGAGGCAATGCCGATCCCGGATATGACAAGGGTGAGAAACAAGCCGCCCCATCTGGTCCAGGAGACATTCTCAACGTTCCAGCCCATTTGAAACATGTAAACCGCGACAAGGCTGACTGCGAGAATGCCAAGAAGAAGATACCGTTGGCTCTTTTCAGGCGCATTTTTTTTACCAAACAGACGAATCAGGAATTCAGGCAGACTGCGGCCAGTCAATACGCCAATGATTGAATGTACAGTATTGGCTGCCAGGCAAACAATTGCAGCAGTGACCATGATCTGCATGGAAATGCTTTTATCTCCACCGGAAAAAAGATATCCTGCCAGGAACGGATAGAGAAATACCGTAGTTAGACCAATCGAGATTTTTGCTTTGACCCTTGGCAGCCAAAGGGGCACCATCCAGATGACTAGGAGAAACAGGCCAAGATTGATCCGCCACAATTCTTCTCTCGGGTACCGGCCATAGAAAATGCTGTCCAGCCACGCAATGACGCCTGCCCAGCAGGCACCATCTACGTTGATGTCGAAACATCCACGCCGATTGTCAGCGACCCACACGGCATCGGCAATCCCCCAGACCCAAAGCTCCTTGACCGTTATATAGATAATAAAGAGGGTTACGATGGTGAGGAGACTGTTGAACACAGAGCTGAACAGATGCTTTCGCATCCAGCCTAGAGCTGTTGTTTCAGATAAAGGTGGTGCTATAGCGGCGGTTCTTTCTGTTTTTATAATAGCCATAATCAGCGCTCCACCAGTTGGACTCGTTTATTGTAAATATTCAGCAGCCACGAAATAGTCAAACTGATAAACATATAAAAGGCCATTGTCATACCGACCAACTCAACCGCATAACCCGCCTGATTTAGTGATGTCTGCATGAAAAGAGAGACCAGATCTGGGTACCCGATAGCAATGGCCAGTGATGAATTCTTGACTGCGCTCATCCAATTACTGATCATTGGAGGAACAATGGCGGGCATCGCTTGAGGAATGATGACTAGAGACATGACCTTTTTTCCCCTGAGGCCAAGTGCCCGGGCAGCATCATATTGTCCCCTGCTGACCGATAGAACGCCTGCACGCACCGTTTCGGCCATATGGGCAGCATGATAAATGGACAAGGCAACCAGAAGAGCAATGAAAGAGGGGGGCAGGCTTGCGCCTCCGGCAAAGTTGAATCCTTCAAGTTTTGGGATATCCCAGCCGAGCGGCATTCCGGTTATCAGATAGACCGTTCCCGGCAAAAGAACGAGCAATGCAGCCGAAAGTATAAAGGTCGGGAATGTTTGTCCGGTTCTGTCCTGACGATTTCTGGCCCAGCGCTTAAAAATTATAACGGCGATTATCGCGACGATAAAAGCCAGCCCGGTCATCCATAGCAGATCGCCGGGTACTGGCCATGGCGTGTATAGTCCACGGTTATTGAGGAGGAAAATCTCTGCGCCAGCAGACAGGTCAATGCTGTTCTTGACTCTGGGCAGTAGAGAGAAAACCCCGATATACCAAAAAATAACCTGTATTAATAATGGCGTGTTACGAAATATTTCCACATAGGCCAGAGCCACCTTGGAGACCAGCCAATTGTTGGAAAGTCTCAAAACACCAATAAAAAAACCAAGCAGAGTGCTGGCGATAACTGCCAGAGCGGAAACATAGAGTGTGTTAAGAGCACCAATGATGAAAATACGCCCATAGGTTCCAACCCCGGGCTCATTGGGAATAAGTTTGAAGTAGCTGTCGAATCCGGCTGAAACATTAAGGAAGCCGAAACCCGTGTTCATTCCACGTGCTTCAAGGTTCTGAGCTGTGTTGCTAATAAGGTACCAGGCGAACCAGCCGACAGCTGCGGCAAAGAGGAGTTGATAGAAAATCGAGCGTACTCGTTCATCGTGAAAAAAATCAAACGGCTCTTTGGGCTTGGTATTCATGGATTTTTTGGTTTTTTCACTGAATGCCACAATGATTGTCCCATTAGGCCATTACTCTATTAACAGGGTAAATTTCTGGTACCAAACCAAGCGGTAACTTGATTTGGTACCAGAACACTAGAGGTTAGTACTAGCGCATAGGTGGAGAGTACATCAGACCACCATTGCTCCAGAGTTCGTTAAGGGTTCCTTTTCGCTGGATACCAAGGGCCCCTTTGCCGCTACCGATATATTGCTCGTAGATTTCACTGTAATTACCGACCTGTTTGATGATATTATAGGCCCAGTCTTTGGAGAGCCCTAAACCTTCATTGAGATTCCCCTCAACGCCAAGCATGCGGCGCACATCCACATTCTTTGAACTGGCACGCATTTTATCAACATTTGCGCTGGTCACGCCTAGTTCCTCGGCGTTGATCATGGCAAATACTGACCATCTGACGATATCGGACCACTCGTTGTCACCATGTCTTACTGCGGGCCCTAGAGGTTCCTTGGAGATGGTTTCAGGAAGAATCATATGATCGGCAGGCTTTGGGAATGAAGCAATATTGGCGGCCATTGAAGATTTATCACCCGTCACCGCATCACATCCACCTTTAAGGTATGTGTCGTCACGAACATTCCAGTCCTCGAAAGTAACAATATCTATATGAAGGTTATTTACCCGGCTGAAGTCAGTCAGGTTCAGCTCACTGGTCGTGCCGGACGTCACACATACCTTCGCGCCCTTCAGTTGAAGCGCACTGGTAATGCCGCTGTTCTTGGGAACGGTAAAACCCTGACCATCATAAAAATCAGGGGTCAGAAAATCCAAACCAAGCTGAGTATCGCGTGACATTGTCCAGGTCGCAGTACGGCATAAAAGGTCAGATTCTCCATTAGCCAGAGCGGTAAAGCGTGCCTGGCTGCTGACAGATTGAATTTCCAATTTATTTTTATCGCCAAAAATAGCCGCCGCGACAGCCTGACATACAGCGACATCTAGGCCATACCAGTTGCCCTTGGCATCGAGATTATAAAACCCCCCTGAAGGGGTGCCAACCTGACAGCGTAAATTACCACGCTTTTTGACAATATCCAGGGTTTTTCCTGCTGCCGAAGCGGAAACAGGAGCTGTCATTACAGCAAGTGCTAAAACCAACGTAAGTAATGTTGAGAGTTTCATTAAATGTCGTCCTCCATTCAAAGAGATTTGCTAACTACGTGACCACTATTATAAAAAAGCAACCAACCTAAGCCATTTTCCGCGATTATCTAGGAGGCTATCGGGCCAAACAGCCGGATTTGCAGCCGGATCATGGATAGCCCGACAGCCTCCTAGCTCGATACAAAAAGAAAAAATCGAAATATAAGCCTCCTTTTCAACTTATCGATTTTGAAAATCCCTCAAAAGTTCGGCGAATGTGCTGTTTCATTAGGGTTCCGGCCTCATCTGCAGCCCTTCTTTTTATAGCCTCCATGATTTTCATGTGTTGGGCAGGAGAAACCTTAAACTCTGTATCGACTCTACTGACTTTAAATTGATAATAATAAAAGAAGATATAAGCATTTGAGCGCCAGAAAATATGTTGACTATATTGTTGCAAGTACTGGTTTTTACTTATTTGCGCTATAAACTGATGAAACTTTTCATTGATTGCTGAATAGGCAACAATGTCTCCTGTTTTTCCGGTTGTTACCTCCTCTTGGATAATCGCCTGCAGTTGCGCTATCTCCTCATCCGAAGCATGGATAGCGGCTGATGCAGCATTTTGATACTCTAGATTCTCACGCGCAAAAAAAACATGCTCTACATCTTCGGGGGATAAGGCGGGAATAAAGCAGCCCTTCTTGTTCTTTTTAGCAAGAAACCCTTTTGCCACCAACTGCCCCAATGCGTGATGAACCGGGGTTCTACTTTTCAGGTTTAGGAGCGCTGTTATCTCTGTTTCGAGAAGAAAGTCGCCGGGTTTAAAGTGATTTTCAAGGATCAATTTGATAATCGCGTTGTATGTCGATTCTTCAAGATTTTCTTTATTCATCAATCTCTTCCGCTAAGTTAATAACCCTGTTTAATAAACGCATTAATGCGTGCATTAGGCTTTGGCCTATACTAAATTGTCAATAAAAAAAGGGGGAAACAGGCCACAAACAGATTTAAAGCCCTACATATAAATACCTTATCTTCGAGGACAGAAATATGTATGACATACTCATAAAGCAAGCGACCATTATCGACGGGACCGGAAAACCAGGATGGACAGGTGATGTGGGGGTGAAGAACCGACTCTTCACAGCAATTGAACCCTCGCTTAAATCAATAAATGGCAGGCAGACTATCCAGAGATCAGGGCTGGTCCTCGCCCCAGGATTTATCGATATCCACACTCACTCAGATGATTATTGGCTGCAGGACCCCCTTTCCGAGATTAAGCTGAAGCAGGGCGTAACTATGGAGGTTGTGGGAAACTGCGGTATCTCTCCGGTGCCCCTGGAGGCCAAAACAAAAACGATGGCGTTGGCGGAAGCCTTGATCCCCCGAGAAAATCATGACCATTTCAAAGATAACTTTTCATTTAATGATTACTGGGAATTAATTGAAGAAAAGCAGCTCTCCATCAATATAATGGGGCTCATCGGTCACGGAACACTTCGTATTGCGGCCATGGGGCTTTCAGGCAAGGATCCTGATGCCAGGCAGATGGAGCAAATGAAGAGCCTTCTGCGCAGTTCCATGGCTCAGGGGGCCCTGGGCATGTCTACCGGACTCATCTATGCCCCCGGTATCTTTGCTAAAACACCGGAACTGGTTTAGCTTTCCCGCGTCCTCGCTGAAAAGGGCGGGTTTTACGCCTCTCACATACGCAATGAGGCGGAAGAGGTCCTTGTTGCTATCGATGAAGTAATTACGATTGGGGAACAGGCCCAGGTCCCGGTTCATATCTCTCACCTCAAGATAACCGGTCGCAGGAACTGGGGCCTTGCTGACCAGGTCATTGAAAAAATACAATCGGCTCGGACAAAAGGAATAGACCTGACTTGCGATGTCTACCCCTACTTCTCCTCCAGAACCGCATTGACTGCGCTCATTCCACCTTGGGCTATTGAAGGCGGAGTGAAAAAACTGGCTTTACGGTTGCAGAATACAACCGTAAAAGCGAAAATCATTCACGATATCAAGTTCGGAATTCCGGGTTGGGAAAACATGTTTCACAATGCGGGTTGGGAGAAAATCACGATTTCTGAGATCCCCTCCATTGAAAACAGGGATATTGAAGGACAAACCGTTGCAGAGATCGCCCTGAGAAGAAAGCGCGATCCTTTTGAACTCGTCCTTGAGCTTATTAAGCAGGACGGTAATAATATCAAAATCATCTCAGAGACCATGCACGAAGATAATGTTGCACAATTTATCAAGCAGCCCTTTGCCATGATCGGATCGGACAGCGGCTTCAGCCAGGGGAAACCCCACCCTCGCCTCTATGGGGCTTTTCCCAGAGTAATCCGTCGTTTTGTCCGACAGCTCAAGGCTCTGTCGATGGAGGAGGCCATCCATACGATGTCCGGCATGACAGCCCGGCGCCTCAACCTTCAGGATACCGGTCTCATAAAAAAAGGATTTCGTGCAGATGCCGTGCTTTTTGACCCACAAACCTTCAGCGATACTGCAACATATCAGGATCCTTGCCGCTTTCCGGAAGGACTCCATTCAGTGATAGTAAACGGTGCCATCGTGATTGAGGATTCTGCCCATACCGGTGCCGCAACCGGAATACTCCGTCGCGGGTTAGCTTAAATTTCAAAATTTACACAAAGCAGGGGAGGACAGGCAGTTTTTATGACCAGCACGGCACCAACCCGCCAAGAAATGCCGCTACCTGCAATTTAAGCAGAATTGTGTACTGATAATCCAATTCTAAAAAAAAGAAAATCCATCTGCTATCCCTTGAATTGCTTTAGTCCAATCAGTGAGAGCCCAGTTTGACTGAAGGATACTTACTGCATCTGTATCGCGCATTAAAGTCCCAGATTTTTTTTGACGCGGCCAAAGGCTTCAATCGCAAAATCCAGGTCGTCTGCTGTCAACGCTGCTGACATCTGAGTCCGGATACGCGCTTTGCCTTTCGGCACGACCGGGTAGGAAAATGCCACCACGAAGATATCCTGCGCTAACATGGCGTCGGCAAACTTTCCTGCGACCAGAGCATCGTGCAGCATCACCGGAACAATGGGGTGTTCACCAGGCAAGAGTTCGAAGCCGTGACTCTCCAACCCTTGGCGAAACCGCGCGGTGTTTTCCCGCAAGCGATCACGCAAAACATTTGATTCTTTTACCAGGTCGATCGACTTCAGAGCACCGGCCACGGCTGGTGGCGCTACCGTGTTGGAAAAGAGGTATGGTCGGGAGCGCTGCCGCAGCAGTTCGACAACCTTTTTGCCCGCACTGGTGAACCCACCGCTGGCCCCGCCCAAAGCCTTACCCAAGGTGCCGGTGATGATATCGACCCGCTCCATACAGCCGCGATATTCGGGAGTGCCGCGACCGCTGGCACCGATAAAGCCGGTCGCATGCGAATCGTCGACATGAACCAGAGCGTCGTATTTATCAGCCAGAGCACAGATTTCATCGACCCGGGCGATATAGCCATCCATGGAGAAGACTCCATCGGTGGTGATCAGTTTGAATCGTGCGCCGTTTTTATCGGCGGACTTTAACTGCTCTTCCAGATTTCGCATATCGTTGTTACGGTAGCGGTAGCGCCCGGCTTTACACAAACGTACACCGTCGATAATGCTGGCGTGGTTCAGTTCATCGGAGATGACCGCGTCTTCTTCGCCCAGCAGGGTTTCGAACAGCCCGCCGTTGGCGTCAAAACAGGACGGGTACAGGATCGTGTCCTCGGTGCCCAAAAAGTTGCTGAGTTTGTCTTCAAGCTGTTTGTGCAAAGTCTGGGTTCCACAGATAAAGCGCACTGACGCCATGCCGAAGCCCCAGTCCTCCAGACCGCACCGGGCGGCAGCGTTCACCTCTGGATGCTGGGCCAGACCGAGGTAGTTATTGGCACAGAGATTCAACACCTTGCCACCGCTGCGGACACCCACATGGGTACTTTGCGGGGTGGTGATCAGGCGTTCGCGTTTATACAGGCCGGCGGACTCAATCTCTTCCAGTTCGGCACTCAAGTAGGCGTGGAATTTTTCTGACATGGCACTTCCTCCCAAAAACAAGGTTGAAACTTATCGTTTGGTTCCACTACTGGGAGCTTGTCCGACAATAAGGGTCGAAGCGAAAATCCAGAAGTTTGAGAACAGATTTTAGCTTATTCGAGAGTAATAGCCATAGCCTATTGGTCGAAAAGGAGCTGAAATATGGGCCAAACAGCTGGGTTTGCAGCCGATCATGGATTGTCGGACAAGTTCCTAGGCATTCCAGTTCAAGATGACTTTGCATGCCTCACCGGTATTCATGGCGGCAAAACCTTGCTCGAATTCGGTGTAATCCATACGGTGGGTGATGATCGGTGAAATGTCCAGTCCTGACTCAATCATCACCGACATCTTGTACCAGGTTTCGTACATCTCCCGACCGTAAATCCCCCTCAGGGTGAGCATATTGAAAACTACCCGGCTCCAGTCGATGGTCATATTATTGTCCGGGATCCCCAAAATTGCCACTTTACCGCCATGACACATGTTGGTCAGCAGGTCATTAAATGCGGATGGATTGCCGGACATTTCCAGACCGACATCAAAACCCTCTGACATGCCCAAGTGCTGTTGCACATCGGCGAGACATTCTTGGCTGATATTCACAGCGTAAGTCGCACCCACTTTTTTGGCCAACTCCAGGCGCCTGGGGTTGATATCGGTCACCACGATATGTCGGGCTCCGGCATGGCGGCAGACGGCAGCAGCCATGATGCCGATCGGACCGGCACCGGTGATCAGCACATCTTCACCGAGAAGATCATATTGCAGGGCGGTATGCACCGCGTTGCCCAAGGGATCAAAAAGCGCCGCCACATCCAGATCAATTCCTGGGCGATGTTCCCAGACGTTGGACATCGGTAGCACCAGATATTCGGCGAAGGCACCGGGCCGGTCGACCCCGATACCGTTGGTATCGGCACAGAGGTGACGCCGCCCGGCCATGCAGTTACGAC
>JAKIUS010000481.1 GCA_021647445.1 Geopsychrobacter sp.
ATTGATTGTTTTTTTGCCTGAGATAAATGTGTCGGTAACTCCACTTAGGCATACCCTCCACTTCCCCCTGTCTACTAACAGACAATTGCAGGAGCATTAATGCACTATAACAACCTTTCAGATGATGGCACCTCGGTTAAAACCGCCTTATTATTAGCCGCAGGTACGGGTAGTCGACTCTCTCCACTTACAGATTCAAAGCCCAAATGTCTTGTCGAAGTCAATGGAATCCCCATACTTGAAAGGTTGATCCGCTCCCTGCGTACTCACGGATTCAAGCGCCTGGTTGTGGTTGTAGGACATCTGTCTGAAGTTATTCAGGACTATCTCGGCAGCCGCTATGCCGATATTGAAATCACCTATGTCGCCAGCCCGCGCTATAAAACAACCAACAATATCTACTCCCTGTGGCTGGCCGGAAAGGTGATTGACGAACCGTTTCTGCTGATTGAAAGTGATCTGGTGTTTCAGCCAGAGCTGCTCAAGCCGATGCTCAAACCCGACCGGATTGCGGTCTCCAAACTTCTTCCGTGGATGAACGGTACGACGGTGACGCTCAATGAGCAACAGCAGCTCGATGCTTTTTTGCTTGGCACCACAAAACACAATAATGCCAGACATTTCAAGACCGTAAACATCTACAGCTTCTCCCGCAACACCTGGAAATCGATCTGGGAACGACTGGATCGACACATTTCCGCCAAGAAGGTGAAGGGGTATTATGAGTCTGTTTTCGCTGAGCTCGCCGCTGAGAAGAATCTCACATTCACACCGGTCTTCTTTGATGCCGACCGCTGGTATGAGATTGACACTCTTGAAGATCTGAGCGCGGCTGAGAAAATGTTCCCCGCACCTTCCCCGCTCAAGGTTGTTGCGCAGCAACCTCAACCTCGGGTTCAGAAAGTTGCTCCAATTGCCGCTCGGAATATAGCCGAGATAAAAAATTCAGTTATCGGGGGGAATCCGACGGTGCCCTTCTCGCCCTTGGTTGCCTCCGATTGACCAACTACTTATGAACCGTGAATTTGGTCCAGAGATACCGTTTCTGATATCGCTTAACGAAGGCAACAAATAAATGACAGATCAGGATTGTGCTGCTAAAGAGCAGCAATTTAATGCTATTGAATGCCAGCATGGCGGCTATTGGCGTCATGATTTTATCGACCATGCCTACCTGTATAATCTCTATTTTCCACCCGAGCGTTTTTTTAAACAGTTGACCAGTCAAATCCATGAACTAGTTCTGAACTATCCCGTGGCACAGGATGTCCTGGCCGGGTTAGTGGGCAAACTGATTGATCAACCGCCGCAGCGGATTGTTGTAGGCAATGGGGCGGCAGAGCTGATCAAGATCGTCTCCGGCCACCTCGCTAAGAAGCTTATCGTTCCGGTGCCGTCATTCAACGAATACGCCAACGCGGCACCGACGGAAAATGTCATCGAGTTTGCGCTTGATGCTCCTTCCTTCCAACTCGACGTGGATAAGTTTGCGGCTGAAGCGCTCCGCTGCAAGGCCGACATTGCGGTGGTCGTGTCACCGAACAATCCGACCTCCTTGCTGGTACCTAAAACCGATCTGATCCGCCTGTTGGACAAACTGTCCGCGCACGACTGCATGCTCATCGTTGATGAATCTTTCATCGATTTTGCCCAGGATCGTGACCAGGCGACGCTGGAAGGGGATATCGCCAACTATCCAAATCTTGCGATCTTCAAGAGCATGAGTAAGGCTTACGGTATCTGCGGTCTGCGCATCGGCTATATGCTGACGGCCAATACACAATTTGCCGAGCAGGTTCGCCGGGGACTGCATATCTGGAACCTCAACGGCTTTGCGGAAACCTTTCTGGTTCACGCACCTGAGTATCAAGAGGAGTTTCTCACCAGTTGCGATCAGGTTCGGGCAGATCGTGATCAATTCTACCAGGATCTCTGTGCCATCAGTGGCATGAGGGTCTATCAGCCTGACGCCAACTATATCTTCTGCCGCCTCCCCGACCTTGCTCCTGCCGGTCCTGAAGTGGCCCGCAGACTATTTGTCGAGCACAATATCTACATCAAGCACTGTCAGGGCAAGACCATGCCTGAATCCGACCGTTACATCCGCATTGCCAGCCGCACCAAGACCGAAAACAGAATCGTGGCTGAGGCACTGACTACAATTGTTGGTCCGAAGAAAATATCATGAGTACGACACCTTACAACTCTGCGACCCCTAGGGCCATACTCTGCTACGCGAAGGATCTACCGAACATCTGTTCGTTAGCCGGACTCCTTGCTGCAATACTCGGCATTTATTATGCTTTTCTGGGTAATTTCCCTGCCGCAATAATCGGCTTGCTCTGGGCGGTCTTTTTTGACTGGAGCGATGGCATTATCGCCCGG
>JAKIUS010000482.1 GCA_021647445.1 Geopsychrobacter sp.
CGCATAACCAGCGCAGTCTGGTCAATGTTCAGGTGCGCTACTCTAAGCATATCTGGCTTGAAGAGTTGATCGACCAGGTTGAAGACTGCGCCAGTGCGCCGGTCTATTCGTTACTCAAGCGAGAGGATGAAAAAGCGGTCACCGAGCAGGCCTACGATAATCCGATGTTTGTCGAGGATATGGTGCGTGCCGTTACCGAGCGACTGAAGGCCCTGCCCAGCGTTACCTGGTTTCGCATCGAATGTGAAAATTTTGAATCGATCCATAACCATTCCGCTTACGCTCAGCTTGAATATCCTAACCGACCCGAGCATTGTGGATAAGTCTGTGGAAAAGGTTGATAAGTCCGCGATGTGCAGTGCGGCTTCATCGGTGTTGGGGGTTTTCTGCAAGGCTCCGCTCGCGGGCCAGGTGAAGACCCGGCTCTGTCCTCCCCTGCAGCCTGAGCAGGCTGCAGCCCTCTATCGGGTGGCCCTCGATGAAACAATTCGTCGCTTTTCGGAACAGTGTTTCGATCTGGTGATTTTTTATGCAGGGGCCGAAGATTACTTTGCTCGGGAGTATCCAGATTTCAAACGTCAGGCCCAAACGGGAGCCGATCTGGGCGCGCGCATGGCCTCTGCCCTAGAGGGTTTGCTGGCTACCGGTTACCGGCAGGCGGTACTCATCGGCAGTGATAGTCCCGATCTGCCCCTCTCCCATCTGGAATCGGCCTTCTCCGCTCTGCAACAGCATGCAGTGGTAATCGCACCGGCGGATGATGGTGGTTACGTTCTGATCGGCGAGAGTTGCCATCAACCGCACCTCTTTACGCAGATGCCTTGGAGTCAGCCGCAACTGATGGAGGAGAGCCGTGCGTTGTTGTCCCGGTTGCAGATCGACTGGCAACAACTGCCCGTCTGGGAGGATGTCGATGACTTAGCAGCGATGAGTCGTCTGCTGGCGCGTTCGCCGCACAGTCGGACGGCTCGGCATATCCGCCAAAATCATCCTTTTGTTGAGGCGGCACAGCCTTGACTTGCCTTAAGGGCTGGCCGATAATTCGGTCTTGAGCCTCTGTTCTCAATCTTAGTTTTCGCTGCTTATAGTCTTTTAGAAGGAGTCTGCTTTGGATCTGGTACTTCAGGCTGGACCGGTTGTAAAACTGGTGCTGTTGATACTGCTTTATTTCTCCCTGGTCTCCTGGGGAATCATCTTTTACAAATTCAAGACCATTCAACAGGCGATCCGTGAGTCGGAGCGTTTTCTTAATTTTTTCTGGGAGAAGAAGCGCTTTGACGTCATCGGCCAGGGGGTCAAGGACTTTACCCAGACCCCTCTGGCGATCCTGTTTCGCGAAGGGTATCACGAACTTTTGCAGCTTAAAAAACAGAATAGAACTGAAAATACGCGTGAATTATCCGCCGATCTTGGTGGGTTGGGCAATGTCTCACGGGCGTTGCGCCGGGCGACCACCCAGGAGACCCAGCGCCTCGAGAAATATCTGACCTTTCTCGCCACCACCGGTTCGACCGCCCCCTTCATCGGTCTGTTCGGCACGGTGTGGGGGATCATGGATGCCTTTCACGGTATCGGTCAAACCGGCAGTGCATCGCTGGCGGTTGTCGCTCCAGGAATTTCAGAGGCGTTGGTAGCGACTGCCATCGGTCTGGCGGCCGCGATTCCGGCGGTCATGGGTTACAACCATTTTCTCAACAAGGTCAATGTGCTGATCGGCGAGATGGACAACTTCAGCCAGGAATTTCTCAATATCGTCGAACGCATGGAGCGGAGCTAGGCGATGGAGACCGGACGTCCCGGCGCAAGTCGCCGTAGCAATATGTCGCAGATCAATGTGACCCCCTTTGTCGATGTCATGCTGGTGCTGCTGATTATCTTCATGGTGACCGCGCCGATGCTCGATCAGGGGGTCTCGGTCGACCTGCCCGAGGTCGAATCCGCACCGAGCCTGCAGAGTAAGTCGGAGCCGCTGGTGATCACGGTCGAAAAGAATGGCAACCTGTTGATCGGTAAGACCCGCATCAGAAACATTGCCAAGCTGACCCCAGTTGTTTTGCAGGCCCTTAAGGGCAAAGAGACGCGTGAGGTCTTTCTCGAAGCGGATAAGGCGGTCTCTTACGGGCGGGTGGTCGAGGTGATGGCCGCACTTAAAAAGGCCGGTATCGAACGTCTGGGGATGGTCACCCGCATGCCCGAGGAGTAGCCGCGCGCATGTCTGAGCACTATCGACAACATCTGCGCCGTCTGCAAAGCCTGCTTGAACCGGGCCTGCGGCGTATGCTGCTGATCTCTTTTGCCTTGCACCTGATCGTCCCGGTGATCCTTTCAGGGGTATTGGAAATCACGCATAAGACCCCAAAACTTCCAGTTTAACGAGTCAATC
>JAKIUS010000483.1 GCA_021647445.1 Geopsychrobacter sp.
ATCTTTGCTCCAGGATTTGCGGCTAATTGTGCGGTCGCCAGCAGTCCGACGATATAATAACCTTCTATAAAATCACCTTGACCATCAAAGAAGAAGCAGCGATCGAAATCTCCGTCCCAGGCGATGCCGACATCTGCCCCCTGAAGCAGAACCGCGTCTCGCGTCGCGGCACGATTCTCCGGCAGCAGCGGATTGGGGATACCGTTGGGGAAATTTCCATCGGGCTGATGATGCACCCGAATAAACTCAAAGGCCAATTGTGCCTCAAGCAGATCAAGGGCCGGGCCAGCACAACCGTTGCCAGCATTAACCACCACCTTCAACGGCTTAAGAGCGGTGACATCAATATAACCGAGCAGATGCCGAATATAAGCGGGTTTCATCTCCAGCTCTTCGATGGTCCCAATCCGCGCTGATGCCGTAAACTCACCCTGCTCGGCAAGCCGACGTATTTCCCCCAAACCCGTGTCACCACTGATCGGCTTAGAATCTTCTCGCACCAGCTTCATACCGTTATAATCCAACGGATTATGACTAGCCGTCACCATGATACCACCGTCCATCTGCTGGCTGAAGGTCGCATGATAAACCTCTTCTGTGCCACAGAGACCGATATCAAAAACATCCACCCCGCCTTCGGTCAACCCCTTGGCAAGGGAACGACACAGACCTTCACTGGAGAGACGCACATCTCTGCCGACAATAACCTTAGAAGGCTTGAGATATTCGGCATAAGCCCGCCCGATACGGTAAGCGATCTCTTCGTTTAATTCTTTACCCAATTGGCCACGAATATCATACGCTTTAAAACAAGTTAAATTCATTTTTCCACCGCAGAGAGCGCCGAGTGCGCTGAGAAAGACGAAGGAGAACCAGCAACATAGCTATTCACTACGCGTTGTAACCCTGCCTTCATTTGCAAGACGTTAAAGTTCAATAATAAGCCAACTTGCAGATTTGCCATTTTCAAATAAGACAACAGTTGCGCCTTATGGATTGGTAGCAATTTTGCTACAGACTTCAGTTCAACAATAAGACTTTTTTCGACAAGCAAGTCAAGACGATAGCCACAGTCAATGCGTTGGGAACGATAAAATACCGGGAGTAGTTTTTGACGTTCGATCTTTAACCCGCGATCTTGAAGTTCGAAAGTCAAGCAGGCTTCATATGCAGACTCAAGCAACCCCGGGCCAAGTTCACGATGAACAGCTATTGCTGCGGAAATCACACTCCCTGTTAATTGGTCCATCATCCCCCCTTATTCCATTAAAATCAAAGTTTACCGCCCGATCATTTCACTCACGCGAGTACGCAGACATCTCTGAGGAAACCTACAGTTTTAAACTTAACAAAAAGAACATTTCTTGCTCTAGACCTTCTCCGCGCTCTCCGCGTTCTCTGCAGTAAAAAGCTCAGTAACGCCTTAACGCCCGTACTTATCCTCAAAACGCACAATATCATCCTCCCCCAGATAACTCCCCGACTGCACCTCGATCAGTTCCAGCGGAATTTTACCGGGATTCTCCAGACGATGAGTCGCCCCAAGAGGAATATAGGTCGATTGATTCTCGGACAGAACAAATTCCTTATCACCGCAGACAATGCTGGCCGTACCCTTAACCACGATCCAGTGCTCGGCACGATGGTGATGCATCTGTAACGAAAGGGTCGCGCCAGGGTTAACCGTGATGCGCTTGACCTGATAGCCTGCAGCACCATCAATACACTCATAGGCTCCCCAGGGACGGTTGACGCGCTTATGCAGCAGATGTTCCTCGCGCTGCTGCGACTTAAGCTGTGCAACGATAGCCTTAACATCCTGCACCCGATCTTTGTGGGCAACCAACACCGCATCGGCAGTCTCGACGGCCACCACATCTTCAAGGCCCACCACGGCCAAAAGCCGAGAAGACGCGTGCAGGTAACAGTTTTGAGAATCGGTAATGAGCACGTCCCCCTTAACAACATTACCATCACCGTTCTTCTGACCAACCTCCCATAGGGCCGACCAGGAACCGACGTCACTCCACCCGGCGTCAAGCGGCAGAACTGCAGCGCGGTCAGTCTTCTCCATCACTGCATAATCGATGGAATCACCTGGGCAGGCACTGAAGGCCTTCTCATCGAGACGGATAAAATCCAGATCTCGTGAGCCCTCGTTCAGGGCGCTACGACAGCAGGCAAGCATCTGGGGGGCAAAGCGTTCCAACTCCTCCAGAAAGCGCGAAGCGCGAAAGAGAAACATGCCACTGTTCCAGTAATAATCGCCAGAGGCCACGTAATTCTGTGCCGTCGCCAGGTCTGGCTTCTCAACAAAATCAGCAACTTTAAAGGCTGGGAGGGGTGAGGGGTGAGGGGTGAGGGGGGTAAAATCGGAGGCAAT
>JAKIUS010000484.1 GCA_021647445.1 Geopsychrobacter sp.
CCCTATTCCGGCAAGAAAGAAATGGGCAAAGACCTGCCCGCCATCATCGCCGCACACAAGCCGGTCTATATGACAACCTGCTCGGCCAGCTATCCCCTCGATTTTCACGACAAACTGCTCAAGGCCAAAGGGATGAGCGGGCTGAAATATTTCCATATCCAGACCCCCTGCCCGCCCGGCTGGGGTTGTGAAGAACGCATGACGATCAAGATCGGCAAGGCCGCCGTCGAATGCGGACTTTTCGACCTCTACGAGATCGAAAATGGGGTCAAAACCCTCTCCGAGCCCTCACAGAAGCTGCTGAAAAAAGATAAGTTGCGACCGTTGCAGGATTACCTGGAAATGCAGGTCCGCTTCAAGGCGCTCACTGAAACGCAGATCACTGCCATGCAGGAGCAGATCGAACAGAAATGGGCGGGTTACCGGCAGGAATATGCTTAAGGCCTGAAAGGATTCCTCCATGCCAGCACTTCCACAACTGACCGACGCGCGACTGACGCTGGAGAACCGGGTCGCCGAACTCTGCTTCAATCGCGATGATGTGCGCAACGCCCTGACCGGCACCGCGCTGGTCGAAGAGATCATCGCAACCCTTGACTGGTGCAACCGCAGCCCCGAGGTATCGGTGCTCATCATGACCGGCGCGGGTGCCGCCTTCTCCGCCGGGGGCAACATCAAGCAAATGCGCGACCGTGAAGGGATCTTCGCTGGTTCGGCGTTGCAGATTCAGGATCAATATCGACGCGGTATCCAGCAGATGCCCCTGGCGATGCAGAGATGTGAAATTCCTCTGATCGCGGCGGTCAACGGCCCGGCGATCGGCGCGGGGATGGACCTGGCCTGCATGTGTGACCTGCGCATCGGCTCGACTAGAGCGTTGCTCGGCGTGACCTTTCTCAACCTGGGCATCATCCCTGGTGACGGCGGGGCCTGGTTTCTTCCACGCATTGTCGGGGCCCAACGGGCCGCCGAACTGATCTTCTCTGGTCGTTTGGTCAAGGCGGAGGAAGCCTGCAAATTGGGCCTGCTGCTCGAAGTGGTCGACGAAGATGAACTGCTGCCACGTGCCCGCGCCCTGGCCGCCCAGATCGCCGCCAAGCCCCCCCAGGCGTTGCGCCTGAGCAAACGCCTGCTCAAACTAGGGGCACAACAGGAACTCCCCGAATTTCTTGACCTGTGTGCCGGATTCCAAGCCATGGCCCACCAGACCGATGACCATATAGTAGCCGTTAACGCCTTTCTCGAAAAACGCAATCCTGAATTCACCGGTAAATAGCAACCGCAGTCTTAAGGAGGTCAATCATGTCCGGGAAAACTGAAAATATCGGCAAAAAGATTAAGGACTTACGTGAAAAAAAAGGTCTCTCCCTCGAACAAGCCGCACAGAAATCTGACATCCCGGCCGATATCCTGACCGCTCTTGAAGCGGACAAAGCCTCGCCGCCCCTCGGCCAGATTGTCAGTCTCGCCAATGCCTTTGAGGTCTCGGTTGGTGAAATTCTCGGCGACAGCCCCGATGCACCCTTCTGCATCGTCCGAAATGATGACCATACCAGTGTCAGCCATGCCGGCGCCAAAAGCGGAACCTCCGGCGGTTACAGCTACGAATCTCTGGGCTACAAGAAACAAAATCGCCAGATGGAACCCTTTCTGGTGACCCTGACACCCTCAGGAGCGCCGCATGCAACACCGAATGAACACGTCGGCGAAGAGATCCTGTATGTGCTCGAAGGACGGGTTGAAGTCAGCCTTGCCGGTCACACCGACATCTTCAACCCAGGGGATTCGATCTATTACGATTCAACCCTGCCGCATGTTGTGACCTGTCATGGCGACAAACCGGCGAAACTCTTTGCCGTCATTTATGCAAAAAAAGAGATGCTGATATTCTAGTGCCATCATGCCATCCAATATCAAACTAAAACTTCAGGTCGTCGATCGGGTCGGTGCCATGGCCCAGATCGCCATGGCCTTGGCGGATCATGATCTCAACATCATCGCTATGGAGGTCGAAACGAGCGCTGCGTCCACCTGCGTCTTTCTCGATCTGGGGACGAGCGGAGAGTCGCCAGACCCACAGACAGTGCTCGCCATTTTGCAGGCCATCCCCAATATTCACAGCGTCGCGACCATCCGCACCCTGCCGCAAGAACGACGCGAAAAGCGCTTTCAAGTGGTTCTCGACAGTATCAGCGACGGGATTCTCTCGATCAATGAAGAGGGAGAACTGACGACCATCAACCGGGTGGCCCGCAGGATGCTCGGCTACCAGCAGGAGAACCTCACCGGACGTGACCTGACTGAGCTTAACCTGGCCGATACCAGCCTGCTCGACTGTCTTAACGGCAAGAGCTATCGCAATGTCAAACGAAGCCTGACC
>JAKIUS010000485.1 GCA_021647445.1 Geopsychrobacter sp.
TGGTCACCTTTCGGCGAGAAAGAGGGAATCGCATTTCGGGTTTCTGAACGATGACGAGTTGGCCGACATGGAAAATGCCGTCCGGAAAGGATACGCGAGGGACTGGGCTTCAATGACATGGCAAAAACCACGACTCGGCACTTAGACTGGCGGCATAACTATGAAGGCTTTCCACCTTATTTGCGCCGCCGACGAACATCGAAGAACACGGGAGGGACGCCCATGTAATTATACTTTTCCTTGTTCTGCAAGTTTGATATCAACCTCACCAGCAATCCCGCGCCCCCGCTCAACCGCACGGCTCACCGCAGGTTGAGTCATGCCAACCTCTCTGGCAACTGCGGTTGTCGTCATCCCCAGTTCCTGAACGGCCCAAAAGCAGAGCAAGCTGCGAGCACGAACCCGAACCGGTTGCTTACTTGCACTCAAAAGATCGCTCTGCGCGACGGCAAAATAGTTTGCGATAAGCTGCACGAGGTATTCGAAGGTAATCCCCTGTCTCTGGTAGTTGATGCGCTGATCCAGGAGTTCATCAGCTTGCGCCAGAACGGAATCGACGAAATCACCATCGCCCAAAATCCGTTCGTCGCTTTTGTGCTGCAGCTTTGATTTGGGTTGCTGCTTGACCTGGGTCCAACCGCCGCTACTGCGAATCAGACCGCCACCGACCAGCTCGGGGCGCTTGCCCTGGTCTATCCCCTCGGCAATAAACTCCACGTATTTCCGCCTGGCAATCGCTTTTTTCTTGCTAAACAATTCCAGCAGTTCATCGGTTTGCTGCCAACCTGTTCTCGTTTTCCCCAGCAGGTAGCGGTGACCACACCAGGGATAATCAGCCAACGGCTCAAGAGATGCGACCTGCCGCGCGCGAATCGGATTCAGATGGATGTAACGTACCAATTCGAGCAGGTAGGTATCTTCCTGACAAAGGATCGATTTGTAACGATTCTGAAACAGGTGACCATGGCGGCGATGTCGATGATTGTAACTGACAGCGTAACCGGTCAACAGTCGCCGCATTAGGGTAGAGATGGGGACTTCTCCGGTTTTGAGCAGCAGATGAAAATGATTGGGGATTAAGGCCCAGGCGTAGCAGCGGGTCGCTGTCTCCGGCAAAAGAGCAGACAAGCGACCAACAAAGTCAGCACGGTCGTTATCATCTTTAAAAATCGGGCGACGTTCGATTCCACGGCAGATAATGTGATGAAGCGCTCCGGGAGCGTCTATGCGGGCTTGTCTTGGCATGGGTGAAGTGTGGCATAAGAAGAGAATAAAAGAAAGACATAATTACATGGGCGTCCCCCTTGGTTCCTTGGGCGTCCCCCTTGGTGGGCTGGGCGTCCCCCTTGGTGGGCGTCCCCCTTGGTTCCCCTTGGTTCCCAAGTTTTCCAATTCAACAGAAACTCCGTATGAAATTGAAATTCCGCTGATAATTCCACTACTTGAAGAATTCACCCGCGCACCCGTCACCCTCGGCGATCATCTGCGACGCCGCAGAATTAAGCTTGGGCTGTACCAAAAAGATGTCGCCGCCAGGCTCGGTGTGACCACTCCGACAGTCTGGAACTGGGAGAACCGAGGATCGGTTGATCTGCGATTTATCCCCCGGGTCATTGAGTTCCTTGGCTACAACCCCATCCCCCAACCGGAGGATCTGCTGGAACAACCGGCCTGGTACAAGCTGGTCAATGGCCTGGCTCTGGAACAGCTTGGTGTCGCGATGGGACGAGATCCGGAGCAGCTGGCGGATTGTCTGAGTCAGGTTCAGGGTAGAGAGTAGCCCGCTCCGGCAAACTGGATATTGGCCGCGTCTCCACTGCGTGGCGGGGCAACAGCATGGATACCACCACATTCAGGACAGGCGCCAACAAAGGTTTGCAGAGTGAACGAGGCCCCGCAGCCCTGACATTGGGTTTCCAGACTTCCACTGGGGATCGGTGCATCCCGCAGGCCACCGCCATGGGCCTGAGCGACAAAATCAACCAGTTCACGTCCCTCTGAAAAAGGACCTCCACCGCCGCTGTGATGCCCACCGCCGCATGCACATTCACTCATAATGATACTCCCTTATTTGTATTTGTTTGTTGAAGGTATTTTGAATTGTTGTCAGTAAGAATAACCATTCTAGGCGAGGTGGGTTGTTCAACAATATGACTTAGGTCAAAAGATCTGTGGCTGTTTGGACAGGATCTTGTCCTGCCTGTCCAAAGGGTCCATATTGACGGCAGTATCTATTTTACGCCAAAACCTGTAACATTGAAGAAGAGCACCAGCGTAACCTTTAAACAATTTCCCCTCATTATCCACCTGTCAATGACCCTGCGAGAGCCACCTCGCAAGGTGGTACAGGCGTATGAGAAAAGGAAAGAGGCAAGAATG
>JAKIUS010000486.1 GCA_021647445.1 Geopsychrobacter sp.
TTGAGATGGGGAGAATCACTGTGAAAAGTAAACCGATTGAACGACATCAGACGTTGCGGGAGAAAATCCTCGAAACGATCCGTGACGCGATTCTCAAAGGGCACTTGAAGCCTGGGGAAAAGGTCGCTGAACCCGAATTAGCTGAACGTTTCGGGATTAGTCGAACGCCGATTCGGGAAGCTTTCCGGCAGTTGGAATCTGAAGGCTACTTGACTGTTATTCCGCGTAAAGGTGCGGTGGTAGCAGCACTGTCCGAACAGGACGTGCAGGAATATTATGCCATCAAAAGCATTCTCGAAGGATACGCTGCCGAGTTGGCTGCCGATCGGCTGTCGAAAAAAGAGTTGGCAAAGCTGGAAGCGATCAACGAGCGTTTGAAACGGCTGGCGGCAGAAGGGGACGTGAAAGTCTTTTACCGGGTCCACAATGAATTTCACGATCTATTTCTTAAGGCGGCGGGAAACAGCAAGCTGTATGAGCTGATTAAGCAGCTTGGCATGAAGTTCAATCGTTTGCGGATGGCTTCACTCTCGGTCGAAGGGCGGATGAATATTTCGGTTTCTGAGCACGACAAGTTACTTGAAGCATTCCGCACTCACGATGGTCCTCTGGCTGAGAATCTGGTAAAAAAGACAGCTGCCATCGGTGGTCAAGTCCTGTTGGAGGGGATGACCGAAGCCGCAGGTGGGCATGGGAGAGAATCTATTCTCAACCAGCGTGTCGATGTCTAACCAAATATTCTAGGAGTTGTGATGAAACCCGTATTACTCAGTTTGCTGATGTTTTTCTTGCTGGCTGTCCCCTGTTGGGCCGGTAATTTTTCCTTCGATTTTAATGATCACAGTACCCAGTTCGGCTTTGTTCAAAAACTGCAAAGTCAGCCCTATGGGGACACCCTGGGGAAGGTTCGTTACCTTTATAATGAGGATACCGACACCAATTTAGGTGGAGTCTCCGCTGGTGTTTTAGGTGCGCCCGGTAATATAGATGGTCTGAAATTGGGAATCGAGTTGGCCCTAAATGGTGGCAACGCCGTTAACGATCAGAAGGTGCTGGCTTTCGGTCTTGGACTGCTGACTCAATATGCTCCCCCGGTGTTGGCTGGTTTCGGAGTAGATGCCCACCTGGTTTATTCTCCAGAAATCTTTACCTTTCTCGATTCCGAGGATTATTTCGAGTGGGGCTTCGGGGCCAATTATCAGGTTCTGCCTAATGCGAAAATCACCCTGGCATTTCAAAACATCCAGGTGCAGCTCAAGAACTTCGGAAATCAGTCTCTCGATGAGACTGTGCGTTTCGGTATCAATTTTTCATTCTGATTGTTGTAACAATATGAATTTAAACGCCCCGGCCTTTCTGGCGGGGCGTTTTTTTATGGATTTTTCAGATATGTGAGGCCCGACCTCAGGGGCACTGGATCGAGGCCCAAATCGCTTAGCCATGGTTCGGTTTCACAGCAGTTCCCTTCGATGAGCATCTGCAGTTGGTCGCTGGTCATGGGGAAGGGGGGCAGGCGTTGGAGCAGGTGGACCAACGGCCGCATCAACGCCAAGGGCTGGGAGAGCTTGATGACTTTTGGTTTTCTGAGGGCCAGCCCGACTTCATCGAGGAGGCGGTTGTAGCTCAGGCAATCGGCACCGCCACAATGGTAGGTTTTTCCTAGAGAAACCGAAGAGTCGAGTGCGTTAGCAAAGCCGAGTGCAATCTGCGCAACCGGGACCGGTTGAAGACAATATTCGCCATTCCCCATGACCGGCACCACCGGTAGTCGCTTAATCAGCCAACAGAGCATACTGATAAATTGATCCTCGGCGCCATAGATGAGTGAGGGGCGGAATATGGTCCAGTCAAGGTCGCTCTTGCGAACCTCCTCTTCGGCCAGCCATTTGGTTTGATGATAGGCCGAGACAGCATGGTTGCGGGCACCATTGGCGCTCATGTGCAGAAAGCGTTTGACCCCTGCTTGTTGCGTTGCGGCGAGGATCGAGCGAGTGGCGTCAAGGTGCAGGCGCTTGAAGCTAATCTGTCTGGACGTAAATTCACGGATAATCCCGACCAGGTGAATAACCGCATCGCAATCCTTGATGAGCGGAGCCAATAGGGCGCTGTCGAAGAGGTCGGTTGTGATCGATTTTATCTGTGAGGACTCGGGTAATCGCGGTTCTGAGCCAGTTCTTATCAGGCAGCTCAGGCGGTGACCGCGATCGATAAGTTTACGGCAAAGAGTTCGTCCGACAAAACCACTGCCGCCAGTGACGAAAATATGCATGGCAAAATCCTCCTCATCGCGCTGCACTATTAAATAAATCGCGTTCGATACCATTCTAACAAATTGTGGAACAGGTCATGAACTTGGCTGCTAAATAGTTGTTT
>JAKIUS010000487.1 GCA_021647445.1 Geopsychrobacter sp.
GCTCAAGTGAAGCCCGCATTTCATTTTGGGAATAGGGGCGGGGCAGGTAGCCGAGTTGGGCGAGTTGTTGACAGAGCTCAGCGATTGTTACCTGATCGGGGTCGAAGCAAAGCAGTAAGCGGTGGGTTGCGAAGTTGACCCTGGCCGTATGGACTCCGGTGATCTGGTGGAGAAATTTTTCAATTAACCAGATACAACTGGCGCAGTGGATGCCATCAATGATGAGGCTGATTTGTGACCCTGTAGTGCTGGTTGTGATGAAGTTTTGCAGGTAATGCGGATCAAATTGCGCGGCCGAGATCTCTTTTGACGGCTGAAGCTGCAGATCGTTGCGCTGATAAAAACTCTCCAGACCGGCACTATGGATAATCTGCCAGGCCCCACGGCAGCCCCGACAACAAAAATCATATTCTTCCCCCTGTGTAGAGTCCACAACCCGGTCAGCCGGATCTATCGGTAGTCCGCAGTGGCGACAGAGCTGGCGGGGATCGGTCGACATCTCAGAGATTGACCAGCAAGCGTCGGCTGATACGTGCCCCAGAGTGTTCGAATTCTATGCGGGCGTGGAGACTGCCGGAGAGGGTTTCAGGGAGCTGCAGGCGATAAAGGCCTGGTTGCTGCTCTTGGATAGCGATACGCATGACCTGGTTGTCTGCGCTGAGGTAGAGGGTCAGCAGTCCCACCGCCTTGCTCACCGGTTTGCCGGTTGAATCGGAGAGATGAAACTCCAAACTTTGATGATCAATTATCGTGTCGAGTTGCCAACCCTGGCTTGCAGCCGCCCGTTCTTCAATTCGGGTGTTGTTGTACTTAAGTCCCTTGCTGTAGTAATCGGGATCGGAAATTTCAGGGCCTTTGGTTGTCGCTTGTCGGGCCGACCAGAGTGAAAAAAGCAAAAAAGAACCGATGAGAACCATAATCAAGAGAATATATGGGCTTTTTCGAAGAAGTGATAACATATTACCTGCTTTGGTTGGGGGTGATCAATGCGCTGGCTTCTGCTAACTGACGTCCGGTCTCATCGGTTAGCACAAAAAGGATGCGCTGCCCTTTGTCTTCATAGGGCGTAATGAGTACAAAATCTATTTTACGATTCTCTCCCGCGTGCATGACAATTCTACCTGTGGGGCCTTTAAGTATCAGTTGTTTATTGTTTCTGTCGCGAGCACTTAGGTCATACCTTGCAGATTTAATGGTCCGGTTATTCAGCCAGGCGTTGAAAAAGCTGGCCTGAGTGTTATCCGCGAGTCTGCGGCTGGCAACCTGGTGGGAAAGTGCTATTTTCAGAGTCGCTTCAGAACGTGTACGTATCGCAACGATAAGAATTATTAAGGTTCCGCACACAGCAAGACTGAGCAACAGGGTCCGTGGATTCAAAATTGTCCGCCAATCTTGGCCCTGAATTCCGAAATGATAGGCGATAAGACCGGGCTGTTGACGTTTCTGCATGACTTTGCGGCAGGCATCTAAGCAACGGCCACAGTTGATGCATTCAATTTGATACCCCTGTCGAATGTCGATCTCCATCGGACAGGCGCGAACGCAGGCGCCACATTTTATGCATCTAAAGGCCTCACTCTCAGACAATTGCAGCGCTAAGGTGCTGGCATCGACCAGTACGGTTTGAAACCGTCCATAAGGGCAGAAATCCCGACATACGGTGCGGCGCAAAAATGCCATGTCAAGATAAACGCTGGCAGCAACGATAAGGAGTGTACCCCACGCAAGGGGATTGAGTTGGCCGTGTATGAGTTGGTCAAAATAGTCGCGTGGCGAAATAAAGTACCAGAGGAGATTGCTCGCCACGAGCAGGGATAGGGCTAGCAGCAGGAGGTGCCAGACTATTTGACGGCCCAGCGTCCCTTGGATGCGGTAGCCTTTGATCCTCAATCCTAACCATCGTGCCACCCATTCAGAGAGATCACTCAGGGTTGTTTGCGGACAGGCCCAACCACACCAGACCCGCCCGAAAACCAGCGTGATCAATAGAAACAAAAGCAGAAAGGCCAGACTGAAAAAAAGCAGAAGATAGAGTTCCTCAATCCGCAGGGTGGCACCGAACAGGTGAAGAGAACGCGAGCTAAAGTCGATGCGCAACAGACTGGTATGGTCAACCTCTAGCCAGGGAAGAAGTAGAATCAGCAGGCTGAACGTCCACTGGAAAATACGTCGTTTTGGCCCGAGTAGAGGTTTGTCTGGCATTTTAACAGCCGTCTGAAGAGTGATAAAAAGGGGAGGAATTTTTCCCCCTGAATAATTTATTTGGTGGCTGATTGCTGCTGATGTGCTTCCATTTTCTGTTCGAATTCTTGATGAGAGCTCCAACCACTGAGGAGAAAGTAGGCCATAAAAATTACTCCCCAGATAAT
>JAKIUS010000488.1 GCA_021647445.1 Geopsychrobacter sp.
TAAAACCGTCACCATTGAACCGGTCACCCGGATTGAAGGCCACGCTAAAATCACCATTGAACTGGATGATGCCGGCAAAGTTGCCGACTGCCGGTTTCATGTCACCGAATTTCGCGGCTTCGAAAAATTCTGTGTCGGCCGCAGTTTCTGGGAGATGCCGGGAATTACCGCGCGTATCTGCGGTATCTGCCCGGTCAGCCATCTACTCGCCTCAAGCAAGGCGGGTGACATGATTCTCGGTGTACGCACCCCACAGCCGGCAGTGGCGTTGCGCCGCTTGATGAATTACGGCCAACTGGTGCAGAGCCACGCCTTGAGTTTCTTTTTGCTCTCGGGACCAGATCTGATTCTGGGGATGGATGCCGACCCGGCGACGCGCAACATCGCTGGGCTGATCGCCGCAAACCCCGAACTAGCCCGCTCTGGAATTCGCCTGCGCGCCTTTGGCCAACAGTTAATCCGCACCCTCGGCGACCGGAGCGTTCATCCCGCCTGGGCTGTACCCGGCGGAGTTCGCAAATCGCTCTCGCCTGCTCAACGTGAAGAGATCCTCAAACAATTACCCGAAATGTACGTCACTATCAATAGTGCTCTCGATCTGATGACGAATGTCCTCGATAAATTCGACGATGAGATTTCAGCCTACGGCGATTTCCCCAGCCTGTTCATGGGCTTGGTCTCGGCAGACGGCGGTCTAGAGCACTATGATGGCAAGTTGCGGGTTATCGACAGTGACGGGAAAATTCTGGAGGATGGTGCGGCGCCAGAAGACTATCAACGGTTGATCGCCGAAGCGGAGCAGAACTGGAGTTACCTGAAATTCCCCTATTATAAACCCCTCGGTCCAGAAGCGGGCATGTACCGGGTCGGCCCCTTAGCACGTTTAAACGTCTGTGACTTCGCTGGAACCCCCAGGGCAGACCGTGAACTGCGGCGTTTCCGCCACTTCGGCGGCCAGGGCAAGCCGGTCAGCGGCAGCTTCTACTACCACTATGCGCGGCTGATCGAAATTCTCTTTGCGTTAGAACGGATCGAAGAGATCCTCGCCGATGACATCCTCATCGATCATCACATCCGCAGCCAGGCCGGAGTGAACCAGAATGTCGGTATCGGCATCAGTGAAGCGCCGCGCGGCACCCTCTTCCACCACTACAAAGTAGACGACAACGGACTGCTTGAGGATGTCAACCTGATCATCGCCACCGGCCAGAATAACCTGGCGATGAATCGTACCGTTAAACAGTTGGCTGAACGCTTTTTACGGGGCGACAAACTTGATCAGGGGTTGCTCAACCGGGTGGAACACGGCATCCGTGTCTTTGATCCCTGCCTGAGTTGTTCGACCCACGAAGCAGGCAGAATGCCCATGCAGGTTCGACTGGTTTCGGCGAACGGACAACTGCTCGACGAGATCGAACGCAACTGATGTGGCTGATTATCGGCTACGGCAACCCCTTGCGGGGGGATGACGGTGCCGGACCGATCGTTGCGGAGAACCTTGCGGAATATTTTGCTCAGACCCAGACGACAGTACAGCCACAGGTCATCAGCACCCATCAATTGACCCCGGAACTGGCCCTCGAAATCAAGGCCCCCCAGATTAAGCAGGTGTTGTTTATCGACGTCAAACGCCACCAAGAGGTCGCGACCAGCATCTCTCCCCTGCAGCCCGACGCCTGCGGCAGTTGCGGACATCAGATGACACCGCAACTGCTGTTGCAACTGAGCGCCCAACTTTATCAAAGGCCGCGTCCCGGATGGTTGCTGACCATCGCCGGGCACAAATTCGATTTCGCAGAGCGACTCAGCACATCCGCCACCGCAGCGTCTGAAAGCGCCTTTAAGCAGGCATTAGAATTCACCAGCCCCACTCCCGTTTAAGAAAAGGGGCCGGACAGTCTATCCCATAGATTAACTATGAGACGACCAATCCAAAATGCCGATTAACAGGTGACCTGCCATTGGGAATCTGGCATTCTGCCGCCATGGATGAAAGACTCGAACGAACGACATTTCATCAGCCAGACTGGCTGATCATTGCGCCTGATTTGCGCGATGACTCTCCCCTGCAACCGATCGGCAAAAAACACTTGGCACGCTGGGAGCTGGTTCTGCTGGCACGCGCGATTCCATTCCGCACCGCCCCTTATCAACGCGGAAAACTGTTACTGGTCCCCGCTACGCTTTATCCCCGGGCCAAAGAAGAACTCCGCCTCTTTGAAGAGGAGAACCACAACTGGCCACCGCCGCTTCCGGCGGATAATCCCCAACAAAACAACCTGCAAACAACTCTTTGTGTGCTGATCCTGTTGGCGACCTTTCATAACCTGACCCAACTCAACATCAACCTGCTCGGCCACCACC
>JAKIUS010000489.1 GCA_021647445.1 Geopsychrobacter sp.
TTCCCGTGTTGGTGGACGGCGTATCTTGAATGAATTACGTCATATTTTGGCGGAGTCTCAGCCGCGACCCGCGTTGAAGCGACTCGATACTCTGGGTTTGCTCCCCTTTGTCTCGCCGAGCCTCAAGTTTGACGACGACGCAGAAAAACTTTTTGCGGCGGCAGAGCGAGCGCTCAACTGGTTTGAGTTGCTCTATACCGGGGAAGAATATGACCCCTGCCTGGTCGGCTTGCTCTGTCTGTTTAATCCCCTGCCGCGTCGTGAGCTGAAGAAAACGGTCGTTACTCTGGAGATGAAAATTTCCTGGCAAAAAATATTGCTCGATGAGATCGTCCCAACGCGCAAGGCGCTCGCTGCTTTAACCCGCGCCTGTAGCCGATCCTTGCCGCCTTCGTCCAGTCGAATTTATCATTGGTTGGCCCCCCTGTCCCTCGAGTCGCTGATTTATCTGCTGGCGCTCTCGCAAAGCGAAGAGGGGCGGCGTGCGATCTCCAGTTATGTAACCCGGTTACGTCATCAGCGGATTGAATTGAGCGGACATGACCTGACGGCTCTCGGGTTAACCCCTGGGGCCAGTTATAGTCAGATCCTGGTTGAACTGCTTGATGCGCGCATCGATGGTAAAATTTTATCGCGTAACGATGAAATCGAATGGGTCCGAAAACATTTTCTGTCAAGCCGGGTGTCGGACTCTTCTTGAGCCGGTATAAGGTTTCTTGACCGGTTCCTGGGCTGAACCCGTCTATGAGCATTAGGTTGACTCCCTGGGGGTCTTCTGCGAGAATCTGCCCTGTTTTATACGGTTTTCCTGATTTCGTCGAAGACTTAAGGCGAGATTTGTCTCTCAAGATGGGGGCCAGATGTTGGGGGCCAGGATTTTTTGTGGTGCAGGGAGTTTGATGGATACAATCTTGATGAAATTGTCGGTGATGCTGGTTCCGGCGCTGCTTGCGATTATTTTGCATGAGGTTGCCCACGGCTATGTTGCTGATCGTCTGGGCGATCCGACGGCACGTTTACTCGGTCGACTCAATCTGAACCCCTTAAGACATCTTGATCCCATCGGTACCATCGCGATCTTCATCTTCGGTTTCGGCTGGGCGCGCCCGGTCCCGGTCAACGCGAATAACCTGCGTAATCCGCGGCGTGACATGATATGGGTCTCCCTCGCCGGTCCCGTGACCAATCTGTTGCTCGCGGTGATTTCAGTCGCTCTGCTGCATGGCATCAGCTTTCTTGAAACGACCCCATTGGCACAGGCCCAGTTATTTGTCGAGATCAGCCGGCCGTTGAGGGTCATGTCGGCTTTTAGCCTTTATATTAACGTACTCCTCGGGGTCTTCAACCTGCTGCCGATTCCACCCTTGGATGGTGGGCGGGTATTGATCGGGATACTGCCCGGCAAGCAGGCCGTCTGGCTGACCCGTCTGGAACCCTTCGGTTTTGTCCTGTTGATGATGTTGATCTTCTTTACCGATATCTGGTCGCGACTGCTCTCGCCGGTTGTCAGCCTGTTGATTCGGTCTTTGGCCGGTGGTGAATATCAGTACGTCGAGAACGCAATCAGTTTTCTCTTCACGAGATAGTACCATGTAACCCATAATCTTTCGTATCTTGCTGGTTATTTTCCGCGTCAGCTGCGTTGCGCTTCACCACTCCATAGCTACGGCTATGCAGCGTAAAGCACGCCTTGCTGACACAGAAAATCCCGGCGCAACCCTACAAAACCCCATGAGTTACAGGGTACTAAAGCACCGCCAGCATTTCCTCACCCAGTTCCTGAAACTGCCAATTCTTCAGAACAGCGCTCTTTTGTAGAGCGATCATGTCTTTGGGATAATCGCGTGCAATTTGCTCAAGGGTAGCATTGTTGATCAGCACTCCCGGATCAAGAGCCAACCTTTTTGCCGCCCCGGTCCGCCATCCCTTGAGCTGAATAAAGCGTTTATCGGCCGCCGGGTCCTTATCGCGCCGTACAACCTGTGGGAAAGACGGCAGTACAGCTTCATCAAGCGAGCCTCCCTCTTCAAGCGCCTGCATTAACGCCTTACCGTAGCGATCAACCAATCGCGGAGAGATCCCTTCGATGGCAACTAAGCCGCGCATACCGACCGGCGGGTTGGTCGCTAATTGCAGCAGACTTTTTGTCCCCAGCACCTTGAAATGGGGCAGATTTCGCCGCTTGGCCTCTGTATCACGCCACTTCAGCAACTCTTCCAACACACCCAACTGACGCCGCGTCAACCGGCCTGCGCCCTTGACTCGCAGACAGAGCGGACCGCTATTCTCATTGAAGCGTACTTTTTCGAGCAGCGAGAATTCTTCAGCCACCCAGTCACGACGACCAATTTTATTCAATT
>JAKIUS010000011.1 GCA_021647445.1 Geopsychrobacter sp.
GGAATTGTCGCTTGGAATCAAATCGGTCTGTCGGCGATCCTTTTCTACATGCTGGTTTATGCCTTCATGAATATCGGGGCCTTTGCGGTGCTGATTTTGATCGGCAAAAAGGGAGAAGAGAACCTGACTCTTGAGGGGATTTCTGGATTGGGTTACAAACGACCCTTTTTGGGCGTAGCCCTGTGTATCTTCATCTTCTCGCTCATGGGGATTCCGCCGACCGCCGGTTTTGCCGGTAAGTTCTTCGTCTTCGCTGGCGCGATTAAGGCCGGTTATATATGGCTGGCAGTCATTGGGGTCTTGAACTCAGCCGTTTCTCTCTACTACTATCTGCGTGTCATCGTCTATATGTACTTCCGCGAGCCCAAAGAGGATTTCGCTTGGGTCAAGATGGAGGTTCCGACCGTAGTTTCGATTCTGCTGGCGCTTGCCAGAGTTCTGATTCTTGGAATCGTGCCCGGTCCGGTCATGGAATTGGCAAAAATGGCCGGTTTCTGATCTTGACTGGCGATAATCTATAAGTGAAAAGGCCCTTCGATGATTATCGGAGGGCCTTTTTTCGCTTGAATCCAGCGGGATCGGTTATGTTAGATAAGCGCTTTTCGCACCGTACTCCAGCCAGTCAGTCGGCCGATATGTTGATAAAATGAACCTTATGACATTTATTTCATGGCTTGCCAGACAGCGTGAAATTCTCAATATCGATATCGGGATCGACCCGGCGCTGGAAATTGCGGCCTTGACCCATCGGGTCTGCAGGATGGGAGGGCCGGCCCTTGGTTTCGCTCCGATTGTGGGTAGCGAGACCAGGGTGGTCACCAATCTATTCGGCAGTGAACGCAGGATGGCGGCGGCTCTTGGTCATGAGAGTCTCGTCGATTTTGGCGCCCGGCTCGATTCTGAACTCGGGTGTTATCCGGCGTCGAATTCGGCGCGAAGTCTATGTCGTCTTTCCGCCGCCGCCGAAATAACGAAGCAAAGCAGCAGGTTGATTCAAAGACCGGATCTCAGCTTTTTACCGCAGTTTCGCTTTTGGGCCGCAGAACAACGAGCCTTCTTTACCCTAGCGGTGGTCGTCACCCGGGATCCCCACTCGAAGCAACAGAACTATGGTATTTATCGGCTTGGCCTGGTTGATAATACACATTTCGCCTTGAACCTTCTGCCTGCTTCTGGTGGGGCGAAGCATCTGCAGCAGTGGCAGCAACGCGGAGAAAAAATGCCGGTTGCTATCCTGCTGGGAGCGGATCCTGCTCTGATCTTCGCTGCTGCGGCCTCGCTGCCGACTGATTGTGACGAAGCATATTTCAGTTCATGGATTCAGGACCGGCCCATTGAGATGGTCACAGGCCAAACCCTGCCCCTCAGCTATCCCGTTTCGGCTCAGGTCGTTATTGAAGGCTGGATCGATTCGGCACAAACGATCAATGAAGGTCCCTTCGGTTGTTTTACCGGTGCTTACGGTGGAAACAATCTCTGTCCCTTGCTTGAGGTGTCTTCTGTTGCTAGTGCCGAACGACCATTAATTCCACAGACCCTGGCTGGCCCCTTGCCCATGGAGGACAGCTGGTTGGCACGTGCTAACCTTGAGTTTCTTATGGCGCGGTTGAGAATAGATCTGCCGCAGATCAAATCTTTGCAAATGCCTCTTGATGCCGTCTTCTTTGGGCTCTATTTTGCCAGTGTCGAAGGGGATCGATTATGTGCTGCTGAGCTTGCTGCAGAACTGCGGAAACTTGATTACTTTAAGCATCTCAAAATGCTGGTGATGCTTGAAGAGGGAGAAAATCTTGAAACAGATTGGCGACTTCAGGTGCAGCGCCAGGCGAAAGACTCTATCTGGAAAGAGGACTCGTTACGGCTGGAGGCTCTGTTGTGCCGTCGTCCTGCCGTGTTGCAGCACGATCCTGCCGTGCTGGATTCGGTCTTACAGCGTCTCATGCAGGCTGGTTTCAATCTCGAACGACTAAGCGGGGGAAGATGAGCAATGAGCGATTTGGAAAATAATGCACTTCAATTATTGAACCGGGTCTTCGGTTATCAACAATTTCGTCAGCATCAGCAGGAGATCATTTCTCGGGTAGTTGCGGGCGGCGATGCTTTTGTCCTAATGCCGACCGGCGGCGGCAAATCACTCTGCTACCAGATCCCCGCCCTGCTGCGTAACGGGGTCGGGATTGTGGTCTCTCCCTTGATCTCCCTGATGAAGGACCAGGTCGATGCGCTCTGTGCCAATGGGGTACGTGCCGCCTGTTTCAACTCTTCGCTGACCGCCGACGAAGCGAGAAGGGTGCTGGCGCGGCTGCATGGCGGTGAGCTTGATCTGCTCTATGTCGCGCCGGAGCGTCTCTTGAACGATTCCTTTCTGGAGCGACTGGCCAGCATCGAGATTGCCCTTTTTGCCATCGATGAAGCCCATTGTGTCTCGCAGTGGGGGCATGATTTCAGGCCGGAGTATATCAAACTCGGCACATTGCACGAAATCTTCCCTGAGGTACCACGTATTGCTCTGACCGCTACCGCCGAAAAGCAGACTCGTCTCGATATTCTGCAACGCCTGCAATTGCATAACCCGCTGCAGGTGGTCGCCGGGTTTGATCGACCGAATATCCGTTACACGGTGGTTGATAAGAAACGTCCCTATGATCAGCTCAAGCAGTTTCTGCAGGGACGCAGCGACGAGTCGGGCATTGTTTACGCCCTGAGCCGCAAACGGGTCGAAGAGATTGCCGCGCGTCTGCAGGGCGACGGCTTTCGTGCCGCTGCCTATCATGCAGGGATGAGTGCCGAAGATCGCCGTAAGACCCAAGATGACTTTCTGCGCGACGATCTGCAAATTGTCGTCGCCACCGTCGCCTTCGGCATGGGGATCGATAAGCCGAACGTGCGTTTTGTCGTCCATTATGACCTGCCGAAAAACGTCGAAAGTTACTATCAGGAGACCGGTCGTGCTGGTCGTGACGGTCTGCCTGCCGAGGCCCTGTTGTTGCTCGGCTTTGGTGATATTGCCCTGGTGCGCGGGTTGATCGAAAAGAGCGGTAATCCTGAACAGGTACGCATCGAAGTGCAGAAATTGAACGCCATGGTCTCCTTTGCCGAAGCGGGGACCTGCCGACGTCGCGCCCTGCTCGGTTATTTCGGGGAACCCATGACAGAGGATTGTGGCAACTGTGATATTTGTCTCGATCCGCCGGAGACCTATGATGCCACCGAAGACGCGCGAAAGGCACTCTCTTGTGTTTATCGGGTCGGGCAACGTTTTGGCATCGGCCATGTCATCGATGTATTACGCGGGGCCAAGACAGAACGCATCTTCAGTCTGCGACATGAGAAACTTTCGACCTGGGGCATCGGCCGTGAGCAGGGGCAGGATCATTGGAGTCACCTGTTGCGTCAGCTGATCCACCTTGGGTATCTTGAACAGGATATGGCTAACTATTCGGTGCTCAAGTTGACGGCAACAGCGCGTCCCCTGTTGCGTGGTGAGATTGCCTTGAAATTGAGTCGCCCGCGGATCAAGGCCGAACGCAAGAAAAGGCCCGCGCGTAAAATTGTCGGGCTTGAATATGACGAACAGTTGTTTCAACGACTGCGTGCCAGGCGCAAAAAGATCGCCGATCGCGACGGGGTGCCGCCCTATGTGGTTTTCGGCGACGCAAGTCTTGCCGAAATGGCGGCCAGCCTGCCGACCAGCGATGCTGATCTGCTCGGGATCAACGGTGTCGGGCAGACCAAGCTGGAACGCTACGGCAGTGAATTTCTGGCTGAAATTGTTGGTTATATGAGTCGGTGAGGGTGGACAAGGTTCGACGTTCTAAGTTCGACGTTCCAAGTTAACACCGAACCTTGAACATCGAACATCGAACAACAACCACTGGAGATTGTATGAAAATTGTATCCTTTAATGTGAATGGCCTGCGCGCACGTTTTCATCAATTGCAAGCTCTGATCGATAAACATCAGCCCGACATCATCGGTCTGCAGGAGATCAAGGTTAACGACCCGGATTTTCCTCTCGATACGATCAGGGCCATGGGTTATGAGGTGGTCTATCACGGCCAAAAGACCCATTACGGGGTGGCGCTGATGTCGAAGATCGCACCGAAGCAGGTGCAAAAAGGTTTTATCTGCGAGGCCGATGACCATCAGCGGCGCTTGCTGGTTGCCAGTTATCCCCTTGATGACGGGCGCAGGCTGAGAGTTGTGAATGGTTATTTTCCACAAGGGGAGAGCCGCGCACACCCGACCAAGTTTCCCGCCAAACGTGATTTCTACGCCAACCTGCAACGCTGGCTTAAGACCGAAGCCGATCCGCAGGAGTTATTGCTGGTGATGGGGGATATCAATATTTCGCCAGAAGAGAAGGATATCGGCATAGGTGCCGACAACGCTAAACGCTGGCTGCGCACCGGCAAGTGCAGTTTTCTCCCGGAAGAGCGTGAATGGTTGGCAGGGATCAAGGCCTGGGGCCTGACGGACAGTTTCCGGGAACAAAACCCCGATATCGATAACCGTTTTAGTTGGTTCGATTACCGTTCACGCGGTTTTGACGCTGAGCCGAAGCGCGGTCTGCGTATTGATCTTATTATGGCGACCGCACCGCTGATGGAAAAGTGCCGTGCAACGGGGATCGACTACGAACTACGCGGCATGGAGAAGCCCTCAGATCATTGTCCGATCTGGGCAGAATTTGCATTGTGACATACAATTTATTCTTTTAAACTTTAAGCGGGGGGAATACGGCCTGTTCTAGTCTGAAGAGGAGTCTGCAGGGTGGGTCTGAATTTGAAAAGATGATTATGCCAGTTGTGAGGCAGAAGGTAGATGCTGGAGGACCGATCCAAGCTTGATCATGACATCTCCGACCATTTGGATAACGTCAACAAAATGGTTGGTTTTTCCTGAAAATGCAGATGAGTTGAGTTGCTGATATGAGAAGCAAGTTGTCCTTTTCTATAAACGTTGCGCGTGATATGTATAGAAATCATCATTTTGTATGTATGTTGTCAAGGGAAAGAGGTGCGTATGACGCAGATCCCGTCACTATACCAGCTACCGGCCGAACGTTTTGAAACTCCTGCGATTCTGAAAAAGCTGACTCAGGCCAGTCGCAATCTAGCTGAACTCAAAGGGGTCGCCGCATCCATTCCCCATCAGGGTATCCTTATCAACACCCTTGGCATGCAGGAAGCCAAGGACAGTTCTGCCATTGAAAATATTGTGACCACGCACGATGAACTTTTTCAGGATGCTCTTTTCCCCGAGAGAGTGGTTAATCCCGCAGCCAAAGAGGTCACCCGCTATCGTCAGGCACTACGGGTCGGGTTTGAACGGGTGTGCCATGATGAATTGCTCACGGTGAACCATATTATTGAAATCCAGGCTGAACTGGAACAGAACAACGCCGGTTTTCGTAAATTGCCGGGGACAGAATTGAAGAATGGTGCGGGAGAAACAGTTTACACGCCACCGCAACAACCGGAGCAGATCGTTAGGCTGATGCGCGATCTGGAGAAATTTATCAACTCTGATCATCAGACATACGCAGTGGATCCGCTCATAAAAATGGCACTGATTCATCACCAGTTTGAAAGCATTCACCCGTTCTACGATGGGAATGGCCGTACCGGACGGATTATCAATGTGCTCTATCTGGTTAAAGAAGGTCTACTTGAAATTCCTGTACTCTACCTCAGTCGCTATATCGTACGTACCAAGACGGAATACTATCGTTTATTACAAGCAGTGCGAGAAAATAATGAATGGGAAGCCTGGGTTCTCTACGTGCTGTCAGCCATAGAGGTGACAGCCGCTGATACCATTAAAACCATTCAGGAGATAAGAGTAGCCCTGATGGATGTGAAGCACCGCATTCGTGAGCAATACAAATTTTACAGTCAGGATCTTATCAACAATCTTTTTATGCATCCGTATACCAAGATCGAGTTCATTATGCATGATCTGAAAGTCTCTCGTCTGACAGCCACCAAATACCTTGATGCCCTGACCTCTGGTGGTTTTTTGCAGAAGCATAAAAAGGGGCGCAACAACTATTACATCAACCTGGCGTTGACCGGGATTCTAACTCGGGATTCACTACAGGAAAACTCTTAATTCATGACCAGAAATCGCAAGTCAAATCGTCCGAAATCCTCATCAACGAGGAATCGACGCGTAAAAACATCCCTTCAGTCGCGCATCAGTCGAATATGTCTGATGCCAAAAAACGGAGTTTCTATTTGCCGTGTTTAACGGTCTGTCACACAACGGGAATCGATTACGAACTACGCGGCATGGAGAAACCCTCGGATCATTGCCCGATCTGGGCAGAGTTTAATTTATAGATGAAGAAACGAAGGCTTAAATGGTTGTTGGCCCTTCTATGGGGGCTGTTACTGCTGGCGGTTTTCGTCCTTTGGCGCAAAAGCCATCTGCCGTGGCGCGAGATCCCTTACCGGCTGGAATCCGCACTGGAGGATTTCGGTCTCTACAAGGCGGCGTTGATTTACGTGGTGATTTATACCCTGCGTCCTTTCCTGCTTTTTCCTGCAACCCTGTTGACAGTAACCTCTGGTCTGCTGTTTGGTCCCTGGTTGGGTATCCTGTTTACCATCATCGGCGAGAATGCCAGCGCTAATGTTGCGTTTTGTGTGGCGCGCTGGTTCGGGCGCGATTGGGTCAAGCAAAAATCGGGGGTGACGCTCGCCAAGTATGAGCAGCGTCTGCTTGAGAATGGATTGGTGACGGTGCTGATTCTGCGTCTGATCATGCTGCCGTTTGATGCGGTCAATTACGGCTGTGGATTGACCGCAGTGCGGCATCGTGATTACGCAATTGCAACCTTTATCGGGATTCTCCCGGCCTTGATCGCGTTTGTGCTGTTGGGAGGAATCGGTGCGGCTGGAGCCGGGAATCGTTGGTGGTTGTTGGTTGGATCCTTGGTTTTTCTGGTCTTGGGCATCTTGCTGGCCCGTTGGCTGGGCCGTCGGGAGCAATCAACGGACGCGAAGACGTAGTAACGGCAGGGCGAGGAGCATGAAAATAGCAGCAAAGTAGAAGAGAGTTTCAAGGCCAGCCAGTTCGCCGATAACCCCTAGCAACAACGAGCCAACAAATGCCCCGCCATCGATGCTGCCGGTAAAAATGCCGGTCACCTTGCCGCGTAGTTCATAGGCCTCACCACGAATCGCCATGGCGTTGAGTGCCGGGAAGACCAGTCCGTGACCGGCACCCGATAGCAGACCACTGATAATCAGGAGTCCGCGACTGTCACAGAAGGGTAGGCCGAACATGCCGATTGCGCTCAACAGAACGCCCCAGGGCAGAAGTCGGTTTTCGCCAAAGCGATCTGCTATGCGTCCGGCGATAAAGCGGATACCGACTGCGGCGGCCGAATAGGCGAGGTAGTAACTGGAGATAAAGACGATTCCTTTCTTAGCGGCCAGTGGGGTGACAAATGTGCCGGTTGCCGCTAGTCCGAAGCCGAAGATCCCCGCAATAAGAGCGACGCGCAGATGCTTAGGCTGTTTCAATAGACTAAAGAAACCGACTCCGTTCAATCTCTCTGTTATCTCGCGTTTTGTCTCCGTGACCGGGAGGTGAAGCAGAAGCCCGATGCCCGCAAAGAGGGCCGCTTCGAGGAATAGGGCTGAAAAGCCACCGAATTTGATCATAAGTTCGGCCATCGCTGGCCCGATGGCCATGCCGATGAGTCCCGAGGTGCCGAACATCCCGATCCCTTCGTTTAGGCGTGTGGGCGGGATCAGGTCGACAATGAAGGTGAAGATAGCGGTGAAACAGATGGCCAGGCCGATGCCATGGATAACGCGCAGAAACATGAGCGGCCAGAAGAAATTGGTGATGTCACCTGAAAGCGGCAGATAGAAAAGCGGAGCCAGGGTCATGATCAGGCTGCCGAGGGTGTAGCTGCGCTTACGCCCGATGCGGTCGATCATCTCTGAAATCCAGGGACGGCAGGCCGCCGAGGCGAGGGCGAAACAGCCCATCAACAGGCCAATATCGGTTTCGTTGCCACCATGGGCGGTGATGAAGAGCGGAAAGAGAAAGAATCCGGCAAAGCTGGCCACGATCAACAGGTTGGTGACATAGAGTGCTGCGAAGGCAGGCGTATAGAGCATCAGTTAAATCTCAAAGCAGCTGGCGGCCGGTCAGGGTTAAGAATGCGACAAGGCTGTAACGGGCCGTTTTGCCCAGTGAGACCAGTAAGATAAAAGAGTCAAAGCGGTGCTTCAGGCTACCAGCAACCAGACAGAGTGGATCGCCGACCAGCGGCAGCCAGGAGAAGAGCAGCGCCCAGTGTCCATAAGTTTTGAACCAGCGCTCAGCTTTTTGCTGGGCCCGGTTGTCGATGCGCAGTAGCTTCTCAATCAGCCAGCGGCTTCCGCCGCGTCCGATCAGGTAGCTGGTGATCGCGCCGAGACTGTTGCCCAAGCTGGCCACCAGGACTGTCGTGAGTGGAAAATGTCCTTCTAAAAGCAGCGCTACCAGCAACCATTCTGAACCTAAAGGCAGCAGGGTCGAGGCACAGAAGCTGAGGAGAAAGAGCGACAGCAGGCCATGTTGGGTCAGGATTTCGGGCATCGTTTGGACTATAACAGGCCGAATCGTTCGAGGAAAGTCGCAACTCTTGCCGCCCTCTCATCTGCGGTGTAAGGTGTCGCCCTGACCAATCTCTTGAAACCATGGATCCTCTGATGCAAATGACAATCAATCGTGAACAGCTTCTGGCTAAAATCCGCGCCCTGCTGGAGATGATTAAATTCTCCCATACCATTTTTGCCTTCCCGTTTGCTCTTTTGGGGGTGGTTCTGGCCAGTCGTGCCAACGCCGGATTGCCGAGCTTCGGACAGGTCTTCTGGATCTGTGTGGCGATGGTCGGCGCACGCAGTGGTGCCATGGGTTTGAACCGTCTGATCGACGCGCGGATCGATGCCGCCAATCCCCGCACCGCAGAACGGCATATCCCGGCGGGTAAGGTGTCGCGTCGGGAGGCCTGGCTGTTTATTGTCGCTTCTTTAGCGATCTTTCTGTTCGCCGCCTGGATGCTCAACCCGCTCTGTTTGAAGCTGGCCCCCGTGGCGATCGGATTATTTATCCTTTACGCCCTGTGCAAACGTTTCACCCATTACGCCCACATCGTCCTCGGTCTGTGCCTGTCGGCGGCGCCTGTCGGGGCCTATATCGCCCTGCGCGGCGAATTGGACTGGCCGGTTGTGGCTTTAGCGTTGGCGGTGCTCTTCTGGGTTGCTGGTTTTGATATCTTCTACGCCCTGCAGGATTACGACTACGATGTCGCGCGTGGGTTGCATTCGATTCCATCAAAACTCGGTATTGAAAAATCCTTTCTGCTGGTGCGGATCTTCCACGGCTTGATGCTGGCCTTTCTGCTACTGGTTATCCCCGGCAGTGGCCTAGGCTGGATTTACTTTGCCGGGGTGTTGGTGGTGGCTGGGCTGTTAATGTATGAGCATAGTCTGGTCGCGCCGGATGATCTGTCGAAGCTGGATGCGGCCTTCTTTAATATGAACGGTTACATCAGTGTGACGATTTTTGTTTTTGCACTGGTTGATGCGGTTGTTTAGGTGTGACGAGTGACAAGTGGGATACAAGGTGAAAAATAATATCGTTGTTGGCATAACCGGGGCATCCGGATCTATTTATGGTCTGCGGCTGATCGAGGAGTTGCTGCGTGCTGAAAAAAAGGTGAGCTTGCTCCTGACCTCTGCCGGTCGTCAGGTGTTGGCTCACGAAACCGATCAGCAACTCGATACCGAGCCTGCCGTTTGCACGCAACAGCTTTTGCAATATTTCGGTTCTGAAGGGAAGCTGCAGACCTTCAGCATGGATGATTTCTTTGCCCCGGTCGCCAGCGGTTCCAGCGCGCCCGATGCCGTGGTGATCTGTCCTTGTTCCATGGGAACCCTGGGGCGTATCGCCGCCGGGCTCTCGGGTAATCTGCTCGAACGGGTTGCCGATGTGGCGCTCAAGGAGCAGAAGCAACTGTTGCTGGTACCGCGTGAAACCCCCTTCAACCAGATCCATCTTGAGAACCTGCTACGCATTTCACGGGCCGGGGGGCAGATTCTGCCCGCCATGCCCGCCTTTTATCAGCAGCCGCAGTCGGTTGAGGAGATGGTTGATTTCGTGGTCGGCAAGGTGCTGGATCAATTGGGGGTGGAACATCAACTGTTCACGCGCTGGGGAGTTGGAGAATAAAGGACGCTTTTTAAGAATAACTCAAACTTGATTTGTTGCGATTACCGGCAGTCAGATTATGGCAAGGCCATTTTGCCTATGACGGTTTTGCGGCGGCTGGATTCTGTGTTGGTGTTGAACAAATAAGAGGAATTAGCTCTATCTGTCAGGAGCCTGGGAAAAATATTTTGGAGGATTGATTATGGGGGAATTAAAAAATAAAGAGCAAACGTTAGTCGTTTTTGAAAGCCAGGAAATACGCAGAGATTGGCATCAGGAGGAATGGTGGTTTTCGGTTGTTGATGTTGTTGGTGTACTGATGGAGCAGGATGATTTATTGAAGGCTAGAAAATATTGGAACAAACTGGCTCAGCGTCTGCGCGATGAAGGAAGCGAAGTGGTGACAAATTGTCACCAGTTGAAAATGAAAGCCCCTGACGGCAAGATGCGCAAAACCGACTGCGCCAATACCGAAGGCCTTTTCCGCATCATCCAGTCCATCCCCTCCCCTAAGGCAGAACCTTTTAAGCGCTGGCTGGCAGCGGTCGGTTATGAACGGGTGCAAGAGATAGAAAATCCGGAACTTGCCCAGCAAAGGATGAAAGCCCTCTATGAGCAAAAGGGCTATTCCAAAGACTGGATTGACAAACGCTTACGCGGCATGGCCATCCGTCAGAACCTGACTGATGAATGGCAGCAGCGGGGGATCAAAGAGCAGAGCGACTATGGCATTCTGACCGCTGAAATCTCAAGAGCCACCTTCGGTATGACACCTGGCGAGTATAAAAAACACAAAAACATCCCAGCAAAATCAAAGGCTAACTTGCGGGATAATATGACCGACCTTGAGCTGATCTTCACCATGCTGGGAGAAAAGGTCACCACCGAAATATCTCGTCAGGAAAAGCCTGAGACCTTTCCTGAAAACAAACAGGTTGCCCGGCGCGGCGGCAAGGTTGCTGGTAATGCCCGCAAGGATACCGAAAAAGAGTTGGGCCGATCCGTTATCTCCAAAGATAATTATCTGTCCGATCAGTTGCCTGGTAATGAGCAGCAGAAGCTGGAGAACGAATAATGGCGTATTGTGGGAAAAAGTAAAGGAGCGGAGGGGTCAGAATCAGGGAATTTTTTAAAAGATTTTGGAAGATCAGTCGTTCGGAGTGCTGGTGAAAGAATTGGTGATGAAAAAGGTGTATGCAAAATTGAATGAAGGATCATCGAGAGAATATGGACAACCTGTTTAAATCAATAAAAGAAAAAGTTGCAGCGGGAACGCGCATTGATGATGTTGAAGCCTTGGCATTGTTCGAATCGCACGATTTGCTCGTCATCGGTGAACTTGCGGCTGAGGCCAACCGGCGCAAGAACGGTGACAAGGTTTATTTCAACGTCAACCGGCACATCAACTACACCAACCTCTGTGTCAACCGTTGTACCTTCTGCGCATTCTCCAAAGAATCGGGCGAGACGGGAGAATATACTCTGGCGTTACAGGATGTGCGCGAGAAAGCCGAGCAGGCCGCTACAGCCAGGGCAACCGAAATCCACATCGTTGGCGGATTGCATCCCGAACTACCATTCGAATTTTATCTGCAGATGCTGCGCTCAATCAAAGAGGTCTCAGCTGCTCTGCACATCAAGGCGTTCACGGCAGTGGAGATCGATTACTTCTCCGAGCTGGCCGAGTTGAGTATCCCTGAGGTGATAGCCGCGCTCAAGGAGGCGGGGCTCGGCTCGCTGCCCGGTGGTGGGGCAGAAATCTTCGCCCCCGCAGTGCGCGACAAGATTTGCCCAGAAAAAATCTCCGGTGAGCGCTGGCTGGAAGTGACCGAGCAGGTCCATCTGGCCGGGCTGAAGTCGAACGCCACTAT
>JAKIUS010000490.1 GCA_021647445.1 Geopsychrobacter sp.
TCAAGGTCTTAAAGGATGAGGCCAAGCAGCGTGGTATCAGTGTCGAAGAGGCGACGGTCAGTAATTCAGCCGGGGTTTTTCAGGCGGCCAAAAGTTTGATCGGGCGCAGCGAGGCGATCTATATCCCGACCGACAACACCGTGGTCTCGGCCTTCGAGTCGATCACCCAGGTCGGTTATCAGGCCAAATTGCCGGTTTTCGCCGCTGATACCGATTCGGTCAAGCGTGGTGCGATTGCCGCTTTGGCGGTCGATTATTATAAAATGGGTCGCCAGACCGGCGAGATGGTGGCGCGGATTCTAGGCGGGGCCAACCCGGGAGATATGCCGGTCGAGACCCTGCGTGAATTTCAGTTTTATCTGAATCCGGGTTCGGCGGCCAAGATGGGGCTGAGGGTGCCTGCGGCATTGTTGGAAAAAGCCGATAAGATCATCGAATAATTTCTTCATCATCAAAGAAGACGAAAGCAGGGCGTTGCGGGGGGCTTTGTGTCTGTAATCCGTGCGGGTAAAAAGTAGAACTGTAATGACTTATTTTGCATTTATGGGTGCGCTCGAACAGGGATTCGCTTATGGATTTTTGGTCCTCGGCGTTTATCTGACTTTTCGAGTTCTCGATTTCCCTGACTTGACCGTTGATGGCAGTCTGCCGTTGGGGGCGGCGGTGTCGGCGGTGGCGATCACTGCGGGGATCAATCCCTATTTATCGCTATTACTGGCGATGGCGGCTGGCTTTATGGCTGGCGCGGTGACCGGTATTCTCAATCCCCGTTTCGGCATTCTGCATCTGCTCGCCTCGATCTTGACCATGATCGCCCTTTACTCGATTAATCTGCGGGTGATGGGGCGGCCCAACATGACCCTGCTTGGTAAGCCGACGGTTCTTGATCCTTTGACCGATGCCGGATTCAGCATGTTTAATGCCGCACCGCTCCTCTTTGGGGTGATGAGCTTTATCGGTCTAATGGTCCTGCTCTGGCTATTGCGTACCGCTTTTGGCCTATGTATGCAGGCGACTGGTGCCAATCCGCAGATGATCACCAGTCAGGGGGTGGCGACCAGTCGGGTGATTATTCTCACCGTTGGGCTCTCCAACAGTTTTGCCGCTTTAAGCGGAGCATTGCTGTGTCAGAGCCAGGGTGCCGCCGATGTCAATATGGGGGTCGGTACCATCGTTGCCGGCCTTGCTTCGGTGATCGTCGGTGAAACTCTCTTTGGCGGTCGTTCCATCGGGCGTGCACTGCTGGCGGCGCTGCTTGGTTCTTTGGTTTATCGTCTGGCCATCGCTTTGGCGTTGAGCTTTAAACTCGGGTCCTTCGCCATTACCCCGAGTGACCTCAATCTGCTCACCGCGCTCTTGGTGGTCGCTGCCCTGACCCTGCCGAACCTGCGCAGAAAGGTCATGAAGCGATGATCGATATTGCCGATCTGGTCAAGACCTTTCATCGCGGTAGCGTAAACGAAGTATTGGCGCTGGCTGGAATCAATCTGCAAGTCAAAAAGGGTGATTTTATCACCGTTATTGGCTCGAACGGAGCGGGGAAGAGTACGCTGTTGAATTGTCTGGCGGGCAGTTACAGTATCGACAGTGGACATATCCGGATCGACGAACAGGATCTAAGTCGCTGGCCAGAACATCGTCGCGCAGCCCTGATCAGCCGGGTCTTTCAGGACCCGCTTCTTGGAACCTGTGCACCTCTGTCGATTGAACAGAATCTGGCCCTCGCCAATCGGCGGGGTAAGCGGCACGGGTTGGGGATGGGGGTACGGCGCGCCGATCGCGAACTCTTTCGTCAGCAGTTGCAGCAATTGGGGTTGGGCCTTGAAGATCGGTTGCGTGATCCGGTCGGTCTGCTTTCGGGGGGGCAGCGTCAGGCCTTGACCCTGTTGATGGCGACCCTGATCCGCCCGCAGGTCTTGTTGCTTGACGAACATACTGCGGCCCTCGATCCTAAAACCGCTCAACAGGTGTTGACCTTGACGGTCAAGTTGATTGCCGAACAGCAGTTGACCGCCCTGATGGTGACGCACAACATGCGGCAGGCGCTGCAGCTCGGGAATCGTTTGATCATGTTGCATGGTGGACGGGTGATTCTGGATGTGGCGGGGGAGGAGAAAACGGTGCTCACGGTCGATGATCTGTTGCAGAAGTTTTACAGTGTACGCGGTGAAGAGTTCGTCTCAGACCGGATGATGTTGGTCTGAGGCGAACAAAATTCATGAGGTTTTAATCCTTCTGCTCCTGTTGGCCGCCCATCATGCTGGCTAAGGAGATCAGTTGCTGCAGATCCATGCCGCTCTCCTTGAGGATGTCGAGCAGTACCGGGAACA
>JAKIUS010000491.1 GCA_021647445.1 Geopsychrobacter sp.
ATGATGGCCTCGCCGGCCTTTACGTCCACCGTGATGCAGGAGGGCAGCCGCTCCATCGTGCCATCCCGGCGGCGCAGGAAATTCTCGCCGCAGGCGCCCGGCGCGCCGCCATCAAGCCCGAAGGGACACACCCGCCGTCGGTTGGTGAGCAGTGAAGCGCGCATGTCCTTGCGGAAGACGATGACGCGCTCCACACCATCTCCCCCGCGCCACCGTCCTGCCCCGCCGGAGCCGGCACGAATGCGGAATCGCTCGAGCAGTACCGGATAGCGGAATTCCAGCACTTCCGGATCGGTGAGCCGGGTGTTGGTCATGTGGGTGTGTACGGCACTGGTGCCATCGTGGTCCGGCCCGGCACCTGAGCCACCACGTATGGTCTCGTAGTATTGATAGGTGTCATTGCCGAACTTGCTGCTGACCCTAGACCGAGAGGTATAGAAACCTTGTCTGGGACGAAACCGACCTTGCAGCGCATCAGGGTTGGTGATTTTCGTGTCATCTTCGAGTTAAAGGAAGAGCAACTTCTGGTTTGGGTTGTCAGACTCGGGGATAGAAAAGAGATCTATCGTTTCCTTAAGTAAAAATGTCCACGAGGAGGAGGAGTCCGGCTGAACAAACGGAGTTTCTTCTCTTGTCTGCCTGTGAAGATTGAATGAAAATTCTTGATGCTGGTGTGATATCCAATCAAATGTAGCCCCCTGTGTCAGGTCTGACCCCTTTCTTTTGATCACTTTTGGGCCCAAATTTGAAGGGAAAGGTATCTATTTATATGGCTCGACCGCTGCACAAGGTCATGACTCTCGCTCTTTTAATTTTAGCGATTTTGTGTTTTGGGTTGATGTTTGTCGATGACTCTGGCCCTGAGAGGTCGCGGTCGATCACTGAAATGTTCAACCTGGGTCATGTTTTCTGCTTTGCATTATGGACCTTTCTCTTCGTCCGTTGGCGACGCAAGCTTGGCTTTTGGTCACAGTTAATTCAGGTGGCTGCTCTGGCCTTGGTGCTGGGCGGCCTCACGGAACTAATTCAGGCTCAATTACCTGTCAGCTACGGACGTGAAGCCAGTTGGGACGATTTGCTGCGGGACCTGCTAGGCAGCCTGTTGGTGGTTTTATTTTACGCACCTGGTCGCCGACAGATTCAGCGCTTTGTCTTACGCGGCCTTCAACTGCTTGTACTGTCGCTTGCGATTTGGAGTTTGTTGCCGCTGGGGCGTGTCGTTGCGGATGAAATGGTCGCTCGAAATCAGTTTCCACAACTTGCCGGTTTCGAAACCTCATCTGAGGTTAATCGATGGGAAGGGAATTCTCAATTCCGTATATCACAGGATTTTTTTTACAGCGGTCATGCCAGTTTGCAAGTTGCGTTGAATACGGATCAGTATTCTGGGCTTTCATTGCGCTATTTTCCGGTAAACTGGTCTGCTTATCATGTTTTGCGTTTGCGGGTCTACAACCCGGACCTTGAAATTTTGTCACTCAATCTGCGGATTCACGATCAATTGCATCGTCTCTCAGGTAACGCCTATTCTGACCGCTATAATTCCCACTTTGACCTGAAACAGGGTTGGACTCTGTTGGAAATACCTCTGACGCAGGTTTACAATGCTCCGCAAACGCGCCGTATGGAGATGTCGCGCATTGCCGCTCTGGGGCTGTTTGTTATAAAGCTGAAACATCCACGGACCCTGTTTATTGATGATGTCGAATTGGCCCTATGACCGTCACTATTATAAGAAACAGAACAGTCCTGATCGCTGACAGGGTACAAGTGGGGGTGAGGTGAAAGGTATTCTTTTTATTCTGCTGCTGACAGTGGCATCCTGGTCTTTTGCGGTTGAGGCCCAAGCCCTTATGTCTGCCGAAGTTCTGGTCGTCGTAAATAAAAACTCCCCGGAAAGTGTCGAACTGGGAAGTTATTATCGGCAACAGCGCGGCATTCCTGTTGATAATTTGATTCAATTGGAGACCTCGACGGCGGAAACCTGTAGCCGTAAGATTTACAAACAACAGATAGCCGTTCCGTTGCGTAAATTTCTGGAGGGCAAGGGCCATGAGCAGATCCGCAGCATTGTTCTTATGTTTGGCCTGCCGCTCAAAATAACCTCAGACGAAAAGCAACAGACAGCGCAGACTCGCAGGTCATCCGTCGATTCGGAGCTTGCGCTGGTCAGGTTGCAGAACTACCCCCTGGATGGTTGGATAAAAAATCCACTATTTGTCGGTTTTCGCCAGCAGAAGAATTTACTCTCGGTCGAAGATGTGCTGCTGGTCGCCAGGCTTGATGGCCCGGATAAAAAGACCGTCAGGCGCATCATAGACGATAGCAT
>JAKIUS010000492.1 GCA_021647445.1 Geopsychrobacter sp.
ACGATACTTAACGAAATCGCGCCCAAATAATAAAAAAATACACGGAGGTTTCCCATGGGATTAACCACTTCGCTTTACACCGCATTGACAGGACTGAACGCCAACTCCGCAGCCATCAACGTGGCGGGTAACAATATTGCCAATGCCAATACGACCGGCTTCAAATCCAGTCGTGCAGACTTTGAAACCCAAATCCTCCAAAACCTTGGCAGTGGAACCGCTCCCACCGCCGACTACGGCGGAACCAATCCCACGCAAATCGGGCTCGGAACCAAAATGGCTGGAACCACCCGAAATCTCAACGGCGGGACCATTAACCTCACCGGGGTTTCAACCGATGTCGCTATCGAAGGCAACGCCATGTTCGTCCTTGATGTCGCAGGCAATGCGCGGTACACCCGCTCGGGCGCTTTTGGGATCGATACCGACCAAAAACTCGTCAGTGCCGGCGGCGGACGGGTCCAAGGCTATGGCATCGATGAAGACTACAACATCACCACGGGCCTCCTCTCAGATTTATCCATCCCGTTGGGTAATCTGACCATTGCCAAAGCAACCTCTGAAAATAATTTCGCAGGCAACCTCAATGGTGCAGGCGATACCGCAACCACAGGCACGGTGATCGAATCAAATGCACTCTTTTCAGATGCAGGGTTAACCACCGAAGCCGTCGCGGGCGATCTCCAAACTGATCCAGTCGGGTTCGCTGGTCTGGTTGCCGAGGATCTGGCGCCGGAGGATCTTGATGCTGTTGAGTGCGGTTTCAATCTCGGTGCGCTTATCTTTGGCATCGGCGAAATCGATGATGCCCTCGGTGATGGATTGCACCAGCCGTTGCTTTTGAGTGGTGAGTTCTTTCTCTTCGCGATCGAGCCCGGTCAGTTGATCTCCACTGGTGTCGTTTTGCTGGCTGGCCAGCCAGCAGGATTTAAGCTGTTCGGTGTTGGCCAGGGTGCCGAGCAGGTTGATGATGACTTTTTCGTCGATGATCTGTTGCTGCACCAGGCGTCTTTTGTCGCAGCTGCTGCAGCCGTAATAGTTGAGACGGGTGCCATCCTTGCGGGCCTTGCTGTTGCGATGGGTCTTGGCGGTGTGGCCGCAGTAGCCACAGACCAGCAGCCCGTCGAGGTTGCTGAGCAGGCTGGCTGCTTCGCGAGGGATGCCGCTGCCTGTTTTGCGGGTACGCCGCCCTGCCCTGATCCGCTCGGCGCGTTCAGCGTCGATGATGGCGGGCCACTGGCCGTCGATGGTTTGCCCGGTCTCTGGATCAATCCGCTTGGCCTGGTACATGATCAATCGTTCGTCGGCTAGCATGCGACGGATGGTGATCTCGGCCTTGCCGGTCTGCTTGGCGATGCTGTGGGCACTTTGAGTTTCGGCCAGGGTGAGGATGCGATCGACTTCGGCGCGCTGGGTTTCATCGATCTGCAGGCCACCGAGATCCTTGTTGTACAGGTAGGGTGCCGGTGGTTTGCCGCTGAGATATTTGCCGGATAGAAACGCCTGTCGACGCCCTTCCGCCATCCTCCCCTGCAGCACCTTCATCTCAACGCTGGAAAACCCACCTTCCATGAGCAAGAGCATCCAGTCGCTGTGCTGGGCAGGATCAAGTACCCGGCTCATGGTGGCAAGCTTGACGCTGTGTTCACCGCACAGGTGCAACCAGGCGGTGTAGTCCTGCATACTGTCGTCTCGGCTGAGGCGGGAGAGTTCGATCGTCAGGATAATATTGATTTTACCGGCGCGGATATCCGCCTCGAGGCGGGAGCGTTCGGGCAGGTTCTCGGCTTTGCCCCGTGCTGCACTGGCATGGCCGTCATCGTAGACGTGTGGCGTCCAGCCCTGCGCCTGGGCGTGAACTGGTAGTTGCTGCCGCTGGACAGTAAGGCGGTGAGAGTCTTTGCCTGCCTCTTCGCGGCTTTTGCGGATGTAGATTGCGCAGTTCATTCTTCGCTTGCATCATCCTTAATTTCTTCAATTTTGATCTCGCTTAAATCATCGAGAATAGGAAGCATTAAGGGGCCCCACGGCCCACGCCCAGTAAGCGTCAGGACTAGTTCGCGGACAGCGGAGTATAGAATCCCTGTTCCCTTTTTGTGTACCATGACAGAAAGATCTTTACTCTCTTGGTCCTCTGCCACAGAGAAAATCCCAACAACCTGAATTTCGCCATTGTAAGGCGTATTTTCTGAATCCTCATCATCGATTTTTACATTAATAAGAAGTTGGTATCCCTTATTTTTTCCTGAAAGCATCACCGCATGGGCGTTTATATCAAAAGTCACCTCTTTATTTTCTTTTGGTTTGTGCTTTTGATTTTCCCTTAAAT
>JAKIUS010000012.1 GCA_021647445.1 Geopsychrobacter sp.
ACCCTTGGTTGAATAGACCAGATCATCCTGTGGCCGAATGCGAGAGAAAGAAAAACCGGTCCCCCCCCCACTCTTATGGATGAGTGCGGTTTGCTTCACCGCCTCAAAAATAGAGTCCATGGAATCTTCAACAGGCAAAACAAAACAGGCAGAAAGCTGACCTAGTTCCCGCCCGGCATTCATCAGGGTGGGGGAGTTTGGCATAAAATCAAACTCAGCCATCATGGTATAAAAATCAAGAGCCACAGCATCCAGATCAACCTTTTTATAGACTTCTTCAGGGTAGAAAAAGCTGTATTTCAGCATCTCCCCGTCTGAATCCCGATATTTATCAGCAATTTTAGGCCATTCGTTGACCCAAGTATTTATACGTTTCTGCGCCGTCCGGTTATCGGCTTTGTCCCAATAGGGTTCAAAGTGATCACAGATACAGAAATAGACGTGCTTGGGCCGCCGTTGAGGGCCGAACATTTTCTGTTTCAGGCTACGGCTAAGGTAGTGAGGCAGCCAATTAAGGTTGTCTTTTATCTTCGCAAACATTCTACCGCCATTTTATATGTTGAATTTACGGTAGAGCCCTCGGTTCGAGAACCAGCCACCGTGTTTTTTAAAGTAGTAAAACAAACCGCTTAAATGGCTGAGTGAAACCTTAGAAAACGGTTGTTTATATGATATCTGCTGGGTATTGTGCAGTACAGTAAACTCTGGAACATAAATAATTTTTTTTCCCGCCTTCCAAACCCGCATCGAATAGTCGAGGTCTTCTGGCGAGTAAAATATTTTTTCATCCAGATAACCAACATCCTCAACCAGATCCTTTCGAAAGAACCAGCAAGCGGAGATTGCCGAGTCAACGGTACATGATTCGTTAAAAGGGAAATGTGCGTAAAAGTCCAGATCCCCCAGATTAATGCCAAATACCGCCTTGGGAATTTTGCTGATTTTCAACCAGAATGTCGGAAACTTTTTAACCGATGGTTGTACGGATTGATCCGGCAACACCAGCTGTGGCGCAACGATCCCCAAGGTTCGATCCTCTTCGAGCATCGAAAGAATCTTGCTCAGGTGTCCGGTTAAAAGCTGGGTATCTGAGTCGATAATGCAGATATGTTGCCCTTGTGCCTTGTCTATCCCCAGATTACGTGGATAGGTTGTTCCGGTATTAGAGCCAAGCCGAATCGTCTTGAATTCTAAGGGATAACTGGCCTCATAGGTGTCGAAGTAGTCGGCAGAACCGTCCGTAGAACCATTATCAACAACAATAATTTCAAAGCTCAATTTTTCGCTCTGGCATTTGGCAATGATAGAGTCAAAGCAGGCACAGAGGTAATGACTCGAGTTCCAGGTCAATATAACGAAAGAAATTTGCGGCATACGCCCCTCCCCTTTACCCGCTTATTTGCGGCCAACGATATCAGACAGTTCAACTATGGTATTGTTCCGATCTTTTTTGTGCGGGTCCACTCCCCCCCACCCGATGCGGTCTATCTTGTTCGCAAGCTCGGCAAGGTTTTCTTCGATCCGCTTAAATTGCTTCTGCTGCTGGTTGATCAGATACTGCAGGATACTCCCCTGGCCGGAGAGCCGCTCCAGAACCCCTTCGCGTTCAATACGCGCGGCGTTCAGCAATGCATAGTTGGCCTCGATCTCATTTAACCGCTGATTGAGGTCTTCGGGGAGTGCAGTCGTCGGTACGACTGTCTCCTGCCGGGACAAATCGTCTTCACTGAAACCTTGAGAGTCGGCGGGCCTGATCGATAATTCTTCAATGGCATCGCAGACAAGGTCACGCTCGATAAGTTTCGTTTCTTCGGCAAAGGCGGAGACCAGCAACAGATCACAGAGCACGTTGATCAGGCGCGGAACGCCACGACTGAACTCGAAGATCTGATCGAAGACCCCGGTACCGAAACAAACGGCGTGGCGATTACCAACAATTTCGAGGTGGTGCAAAACATACTCCTCGGTCTCTACACGGCTTAGCGCAGCGATGTCACAGTTGATATTGATTCGTTGAGCGAGCTGTCTCAGTGCATTCTTGTTGATTCGATTCTTCAGCTCAGGCTGACCGACCAGAATAATCTGCACCAGCTTGAAGCTCTCAGTCTCAAAGTTGGAGAGCAGACGTATCTCTTCCAGCGCTTCAATCGAGAGATTTTGCGCTTCGTCGATAATGATGATCGGTTGCCGGTTGGCCTGGCATTCTGCAAGCAGAAAATCGTTCAGCTCACTAAGCAAGCGTACCTTGTTTTTACCCACGACATCGAGACCGAAGTCTTCATTGATCATGGCCAATAGCTGCACGGCATCGACATTGGTGTTGAAAACGATCGACAGCGACATGTCGGCGCTGGCCTTGCGGATGACTTCGCGTACCAATGTGGTCTTGCCCGAGCCAACCTCGCCGGTCAGCAGAATGAAACCGGAACGCTCCTGAATGCCGTAATCGAGATAGCTGATCGCCTTGCGATGCGCTTCACTTAGGTACAGAAAGCGCGGGTTCGGGACCAGTTCAAAGGGCCTCTCACTTAGACCAAAATAATCAGCATACATATTCAGTACCTCAGATCGATGTTCAGAATAACAAGGTTGTTGGTGTAGTCATTAAACGCCAGATTGGAATCATTGAGATTCCATTGATAGCTAAGTGCCACCCGCCCCTTGGCGATGGCGTAGTCAAGGCCAGTTTCAATATTATAGCGTTGCACCTCTTCGTTGTCCGGGCGAAAATCCAATTGTTCGAAATCGGCAGAGAGATTGAAGTTGAAGCGCCGATAAAGCGGGATTTTAGCGGCCGTCCGCACGCCAAGTCGACGATCTGTCCGCAGCTGCGACAAATAATTATTGTCCTGGAGAAAGACACCGAGACTAAAATCAAACTTGCCGGAGTAGTCAAAGTCGGCGGTCAAACTTTTACCGTCAAACACCCCATTAATTATCGAAGAGGAGAAGTCCTTGTTGTAGCCAAGGAGAATCTTCGCCTTGGAATTGAACTCGTAACTGAGCGAAACAGCCCAGGTCTGACCATCCAAGGAAGCCGAGGCCTGCGGATCGATGCGGGTTTGACCAAGCCGGGCGTTCAGCAGCAACCGTGCGCCCAGCTCTTGCTGAAGACCCAGAAACGCGGTGCCCTGTCGATAGCCTTCCTGTCGCTGAGCTTGCTGGTCGATCTGGGTATAGCCGAGCGAAAGGCTGGTCTCCTGACGCAGACTATAGGTCGATGAGGCCTCATAGCGCTGCTGCTCGGTGTTGTCGCCACGGCGATCAAGATAATCCTCACGCGAGTAGGCGTAGGAGACGTCAACGGCCAGAGCCTTGGTCAGGGGCAGATGTAGGCGCGGACTAGCCAGGCTGTAATATCGTAGCGCCTGATTGACGATCTCGTTGCGCGTGTTGACTGCATTTCGCACATCGATGGTTTGCAGGCTTATCTCTTCACGCGCTAGCACCGAGAATTTTCTACCGGGCCAAAGGGTCAGATTTGCCAGCGCCCGCTGGATTTCATCAAAATCTGTCTGGCTTCTCTGCGAATTTTCCTGGTAGCTGCGAAAGCGTAGCGCATAATCAAGGTCCAGCTGCAGATGACGGTTGCCGGCATAAAGGCTGAGTCCCGGTTCAAGGGTGGTAATAAAGTCTTCTGACGCGTTGGAAGCAGTTAGAAATAAGTTGTCGGTGTATTCCTCTTCTAGGGCAATCCGAGGGGTGAATTCAATCTTTGCCCAGGTGTTTGTCGCCTTCAGCAGCACTACCTGGAACAGGATAAAAATAATTATATTTTTCAATAGCATAAACCTTAAATCCAAGGGATTTAACAGCATCAGCAATAGGCGTATTTTTTCTTGCGCGACTGACCAAAAACATCGTTATAGACAATCCCTAACAGATTGCTATCCGACAAAGAAGAGATTGCCTTTTTGATCTGAGCTGGCGAGGCTGCCCCCTCGCGGGCAACAAATAGAACCCCATCGACCGCTGATGCCAACACCTGAGCATCAGCAAAGTTCAAGGCGGGCGGCGTATCGAAGATGATATATCGATCAGGGTATTTGTTTTTTAGTTCGTGGATCAGTGCTTTCATCTGATTGGACGCTAGAAACTCAACCGGATTTGAGAACATTCCACCGGCTGGCAGCACAACCAGTTTGCCGATACCGGTTTTGATCAATGCATCCTGCAATGGCACCCGATCTTTGACGCATTGAATCAATCCGACCTCAGGTTTTAAGTCGAGATATCTGTGCACTGAGGGTCTACGCAGATCTGCATCAACCAACAGAACGGTATGGTCATACTCCTTGGCAATTGCAATCGCCAGGTTGATGGCCGTGAGGGTTTTCCCCTCGTTATCAACCGTACTTGTCACCATCAGGGTATTTTGAAAACCCTGATTCTTGGTTAATTTAAATATCTGCGCGCGAAGTTTATTATATTCTTCGCACACCGGGCTATCAGACTCGCTAGTACACGCCAGCAGTGGGTTATTTATCATCAGGGGTTCAGTTTCCAGCAGGCGCTCCATATTCTGCGCTCCAGGGAGGTCTCTGACGGCAGATACAGGCGCGGCAACTATGGGCTTTACAGTAAAGGCCTGTCCCGTAGGTAAAGGTCGCATGGCCTCAACCTTTGCCGCAACGGCAACCTGGGTCGATGCCTTTTTAATCTGCGCTGCTTTTTCCAATGCTTTGACGATCCGACTCATAATATATTCCCCACAAAACTAAATGTTACATTCGATTCAAAGTCTCAAGCAGCAACAGACCGACAATGCCACTAAAGTAGACCCCACCCAAGCCATAGATGAGATAGTCGAAACGACGACTTCGCACCTCGGATACACCATCAGGAATTCGCGGAATCACCGCCAGAATATCGATCCCCAACCCCTCAAGATCCCTGGGATCCTTCAGGGTATTATCAAAATTGTCCAGCAAAACCGCGCTTCCCAACCCAGCTCCCAGCCCGGCAAATATTGCCAGCAGCATCATTTTCACCATATTTGGCGAGACCGGTGCTTCGGGCAGAATGGCCGGATCGACGATGCGAAAGGTCGCCGCCTTGTCGCCGATCTCCATCTGTTTCGAGACTTCGGACTGTCCCATGCGTCCGAGTAGTTCCTGGTAAATCTGACGGTAACTGTCCCTTTCCTGGGCCAGAACCGCCAATTCCTTCTTGGCTGCAGGAACCTCATGCAGGTCTTTTTCTCTGTTTGCAACCAGTTGTTCGAGATTGCTCTTTTCCGCAGTCAGCGAACTGAGTTCGGTGTCGACCGCAAAGATCTTCTGCTGGATATTCTGATATAACGGATTGACCGATGTCAGCCGAGTTGCCTCCGGTTCTACCTGGGCATCATTCGTCATGTTTATTTTCAAACTGGCCAATTCAATCCGCACACGGATCACTTCGGGGTAGTTCTCGGTATATTTCAATAGTAATTCTTGAAGTTTTTTTTCAAGAATTTGAATTTTAACCAACTGAGTGTCGCCTTGGCCCTGGCTAAATATGTCGATCGTCGGAGCCAGAGAATCAAGTTGCTGTTGCATGCTTTTTTTGCGCGCCAGGAGGGTCTGTGTTTTCAAGTTATCCCCCTCTATCTGTTTCATGAAATCTTTAAGTTCTGCAAGAATCGATTTTTCATCAATCTGAAAATAGATCCCCTGCTTTTTTCGGAACTCAATTATCGCATTCTCAGCATGGTTGAGCTTTGCTCTAAAGACCTCCAGTTGCTCCTCAAGAAAACGATTGGCACCATAGGTTTCATTCCTTTTGGCCGAAATATTCTGCTCAACATATTTGCTGACGAGGGTATTGATATACTGCTGGGCAAATTGAGGGTCGCGATCGATAATCGAAACGATAAATAGATCCTTCCCCTTGATCTTGATATGGGTGCGCTTCTTAATATTGGCGATATAGGCCTGCTGTTCAATTTTGCTCTTGGCGAAGATTCCTGAGCCGACCTCCTCCAGAGTTTGGATTATCGAATCCCGACTGAGCAGGGCGAATTTCAAGACCCGGATTTTATCATTAATATCGGGGGTTATCGCGATCCCCTTGACCAGGCGATTGATAACGTTCTTCTCGATGAATACCGTGCTGTCAACCCGGTATTTTTTCGGCAAAAGGTAACTTCCTCCGGCAATCAGGCTCATCACCAGCAACGCGACCCCGATGAAGATATAGCGTCGCCGATATATGATGCGGAGATACTTAAGTATTTCATTGTTCCCTTGATCCATTACTATCCCTTTAACCAACTGTTACCATTTGGAAAGAAACTGATATTAAAAAATACTTTCAGAAACGATGACATAATCCCCAGCGGAAAGAGGCAGGTTTTGCTTTAGATCGTCGCCCCTCATCAGATTTTTAATTTTCACCCTCAGCCTGACATTGTTTTTCTTCATGATTATGACGTCATTCTCTTTGGCGTACTCATTGAATCCACCTGCTTCAAGTATGGCATCCAAGACCTTTATCCCCTCGCGAAAGGGAATATATTTTGGCTCCTTCACTGCTCCAACAACATAAATCTTGTTTGATTCGGTGTTCGAGATATGGATAATATCTTCAGCCTGCAACTCTATATCCGCACCCATATCGCCTTTGATAAACAATGGGTAGAAATTGGTCAGGATACGCTTACCTTTTCTGAGCAGATAAGCGTGCTGCAAGTAGGTATTCTCAACATTCTCGAGCTGACAGAGCAACTTGAAGAGCGTGGTTCGTCCGGGCAGGCTGACAACCCGTGAGGGGATTCCGCCACCCGAGATATAAACCTTATTGTTGGTGATCTCGGTAACGGTGACGGTAACGATCGGCTCCTTAACATATTTACTGAGAAACTTGCTGAACTCTTTGCTAAGGCTGGCCGGGGTAAAACCCGAAGCGGCGACATCGCCAGCCGCCGGCAGGGTAATCTTACCGTCGGGGCGCACCTTGACCAAGACGCTCAGTTCGGGAACGCCCCACACCGAAACCTGCAGCACATCGCCGTCACCGATGACGTAGTCAGCAGCGAGCGCGGGGACAGAGAGACTCAGAAGAAGAATGACCAGCACAAAAAACTGTTTCACGATTACCGGCTCCCACGACTAAAGAGGACAACCTTGACGGTTTCGAGAATGATCAAAAAATCGAGTAGTAACGAATAATTCTTGATGTAATAGAGATCGTATTTCAGCTTCTCCAACGCATCTTCGACTGAAGCGCCATAAGGATATTTCACCTGAGCCCAGCCAGTACAGCCTGGTTTCAAGGCATGACGCTTGGAATAATAGGGCAGCTCTTTTTTGAGTTGTTCGACAAATTCCGGTCGTTCAGGTCGTGGGCCGACAAAGGCCATATCGCCGCGAAACACATTGTAAAGCTGAGGAATCTCATCGAGGCGTGTCTTTCGCAGCAGGCGACCGATTCTGGTAATGCGCGGGTCATTCTCCTGCGCCCAGACTGCACCAGATGCCTTTTCGGCATCGGGTCGCATGGTCCTGAACTTATACAGTTTGAACGGTTTTTCGTTTTCACCGGTACGGATCTGGCTGAAAAGGACCGGGCCGGGGGAGTCAGACTTGATCATAAAGACGATAATCGGCATCAGCGGCGCCGAAAACAGCAGTCCCAACCCCGAGCAAAGGAGGTCGAGCAAGCGCTTGTAAAACCGCATAAAACGATTGAGATCAAAGCCGTTAGAATAGATAAACCAGTCCGGATTGACATCATTTAGCGGCAGAGTGCCCGTCAACTCTTCATGAAACGAGACAGAACTGACCACCTCGATCCCCCGAAAGCGACATTTAATCAACTCTGTCACCGGCAGCACTCCGCGCCGCTCGGTCAGGGCAACCACGATCTTGCGCACCTTGCCAACCCGGGCGATTTTGACCAGATCCTCCAAGTCACCGAGGACCTTCTCCTCTGGCACCTCAGGCGCGGCGCCGTTCGGTTGAATGAAACCGAACAGGCGATAACTGCACTGTTTCTGTTCAATTGTCTTAGCAACCTGTCCGGCCAGGGGACCGACCCCCAGAATCAAGACCGGCAACTCCATGCCCGGCAAGCGCAGCAGCCCGGCATAGTTATCGTGCCAGACATACTGAAAAAAACCGAAAACAACCAGGGAGATACCCAGCACACCACGGCCCAGAGACATCTGGGGTGCGATATAGTAAAACGCCGAGAGGATAAAAAAGCATAGCACCAGCGATGAAAGGATACGCACCAGCTTGCCTGAGGCGCGCAGCTTGCGTTCATCGGTATACAACTCAGCCAGATACGAGGTAAAAACCAGCAACCCGGCAAAGACCGCAATCTTGAACTGACCGGTATTTTTTACGTCACCCCACCAGATCGAAAACGACCCGAAACGCAGCACCAAAGCGCCGTGATGGGCTATGATAGCCAGCACAAAATCGCCGAGTATCAATGCAATAAGTGAACGACTTAATCTGCGCATTTTTCCCCCAGATCCCCCATAAATTTCATGCCATTAAAGTTTGGCCAGCAGGGCACGACACTTCGCGGCTTCCGGAAAAGCTCCGCCCTTTAGGGCCTGCTGGAGAACGCTCTTTGCTTTGTCATTGTCGCCGAGTTGCTGATATGCCAGCCCCAAGTGATAGAGCGGAGTTGGGTTGTCGGGTAGCAGTTTGACTGCCTTCTCCAGCAGGCCAACGGCCTCTTTAGCCCGGTCGTTTTTCAGCAGGACAAATCCCAGGGTGTCCATGACCGCCGCCTCGGAGGGGTTCTGCCTATAGGCCTTTAATGCCAGTTTGAGGGCCTCTTTCGGCTGGCGGTAATTGTCGGCATAGAGGTAGGCCAGATTGTTCAGGACCGGGGTGTAGTTTTTAGCTTTGTCGAGCACCTCGCGATAGATCTTGAGCGCGGCTTTTTTGTTCCCCATACGATCCTGCAAGGCACCGAAAGAAAATTGCGCCGGGATAAATCCAGGCTTTTCGCGAATAATTTTTTGGTAGAGTTTTGCCGCCGCTTCGAGTTCACCCTGCTGTTCATAAATGCTGGCCAGACCCATCTCCAGCGGCAAGCCTTTGGTGACCGTTTTGCCGCCGTCTTTAAGCACCTGTGCCGCCGTTGTCAACTCTCCCTGCCGAGCATAGACATCCGCAAGCAGACGATATCCGAAGGCGGAGTCTGGTGATCGCTGCACGACTTTCTTCGCAAGAGAGACGGCCTTATCTGTCTCACCGGTCTTCAAATAGACGGCAATCAAAGAGGGGATTCCGCTGCCGGACTTAGCCGTTTCAAGCTGTTTAAGCACCTCCACGGCATCCGCCGGGCGTTGTTCAGCAAGCAGAATTCGGGCCTTATGCTTAAGGAGATCGGGCTGGTTGATGTTGTTCTTTAATGCACTCGCAACCGCAGTGAGGGCGGCGGCAGGTTGAGAGGTGCGCATCAGATATTTAACGTAAGAGAGCACACCCTGGACGTCGCCCGACTGGCTGGCCTGTTTAAAATAATTGAGGGCTTTGGGCTTGTTCCCCTGCAGCTCGTAGAGCGCCGCCATACCCCGCAAGGCTTTAAGGTTGGCAGGTTCACGCGCGATAATCTGTTGATATTCCGCAATCGCCACATCCTGTTTGCCCTGCGACGACTGATAGGCTGCAATATTGAAGTAAGGGGTGAAATAGTCCGGTTCTATCTTCTTGGCCTTCTCGAGAGCAGTTAGAGCCTCATCATTTTTCTGCTGTGCGAAATATGCAGCCGCCATATAGTTGTAGAGCAGTGCATCCTCGGACTTACCACTTAAACCTTCATTTAACACCTTGATCGCCTGCGTATAATTTTGCTGACGAATATAAAAAGACCCGAGAAGCATCCGATTATTCAGTACTTCCGGGGCCAGACTTAAGGCAGTTTCGAGGTCGATTTCGGCCTGACCAGTATCACCCTTTGAGATATGAAACAGCCCTTTTTTGGTGAAAGCATCAACGAGTTGAGGATCAAGCTCGGTAGCCCGGTCGAGGGCGACCATCGCCTGATCAAACTTACCCTTGGCCAGATAAGCGCTCCCCAGAATGTTATGGATCAGACCGTTTTTCGGTGCGAGCTTGAGCGCCCTAAGGCTCTCGGTGATCGCATCGTCGATTCGGTTCTGCTTAAGTAGGGTCATAGCCACCAGTGCACGGGCCTGTGCGAACTTCGGTTTTAGATCCAGGGCCTTCTGAAACTGGTTGAGGGCCAGTTCCAAGCTATTCTGGCTGTAATAACTGAGACCGAGAAAATAGTAGGAGAGCAGAGACGGTTGGGTTTTGATGGCATTTAACAGAGAGACATTCGCATCCGCATACTTTTTTTGCTGATAGAGGACAATCCCTTTAAGAAGGCGACCTTCTGCGCGCTTAGGGTGTTTTTTTACCAGACCATTCGCAATTCTTTCGGCATTATTCAGGTTGGCAGCATCCAGCTGAAAAAGACCTGCCATATAGAGCGCCTTGATATTTTGCGGATCTATCCGAGCTATCTGTTGGTAAAGTTTAAGTGCCTTGTCGCGCTCCCCCAGGCCAACTTCAAGCCTTGCCAGCAGAAAATAGACCCTGACGGCTTTGTCATGCTGAATAAGAGTTTTTTCCAACAGGCGTTTTGCTGCAGACAGGTTATCTTCTTTCAGGAAGACACGCGCTAGGTTGATCTTTGCCTCGACACTATCAGGATCAAGCTCTATTGCGGCCTGAAACTGTTCCACGGCCTTGCTGAAATGGCCCTGAATAGCATATCCACGCCCAAGGATATTGAGAGCTTCAGCTGTTTTCGGATGGTCTTGAAGGAATTTTTCGACAGCATTAACGGCTTTTTCTGGCCGCTCAGTGCGGTTGAAGATTTCGGCAAGCTTAAGTGGAACCTCTAGATTTTGTGGGCTCTGGCGCAGGACTTTCTCGAACTCTTTCTCGGCCCTGGCGTATTTTCCGGTATTCAGATAGGCATCGGCCAGCTGAAAGCGGGCATCGACGTAGTTGCCATCTTTCTCCAAGGCATTTTCGAACAGCACGATCGCACCACGAAAATTGCCCGCAGCAACATGCTTCATCCCCTCCTGGAACATCTGCTCTTTTGACTGTCCGCATCCCGACAGCAGCAAGGGCAGCAAGAGCAGCAAGAGCAGCAGCAGGCAACAAACCTGAAGATTCTTCATCCTCGCCAGATATGATTGCATATAAAATCCCCCATCAGATAAATCGTTCGATCAACTACAGTGATTAGCTACAAACAACATTACATTTTTGCAATCCGGTCGATGACTGACCAAAAAAACAATCGCGAGCCGACTATTCCTGTTTTGTAATCGAAACGTGCTGATAATCTTGATCGAAACGCACAGCCATCCCCTGCTCTTCGGCACGCACAACCTGGCCGGTGAACTCAAGAAAAAAATGACTCTTTCCCGAATCAGATTCCGACTTTTTGAGCTCAAAGAGCAGGCCTATCTTGATCCGGGTCTTTTCTGCCAGAGGGTTTTTGGTATGAAAATAGCCCCCAGCACAAGAGATGTCGCGGGTTACAGGGTAACAGCAGGTCTTCTGTTGTTCAGAATCGGTGGTTTCCACAAGTGCCGGCAACTCGAAATCAAATCGTTCCAGTGCTCTTGGATGATCCCAGGACATGCTTTTCCCCTCGCATGATTATAGAAATGAGTATAAGAGAGATGTCTAAATATATATAAGTTTCAGTACTTCATGTTCTCAAGCAGTTTAGAAGGGATCAGGACCAAACTCAATTCGACAATAATCCTATTTCTTTACGTATTTAATGAGAGAATAGACTCATAAACACTAGACGATTTAAGCCGAAACCGGAGAATAACTACGATTATATACGTACCCAGGGAACGCCTTGCCGAGGACTAAACATGGTCGAAATGATGGGCTCTAGGACTGTGCGGCTGCAAATTTGGCTCGGATACTCCAACAGTCATCTGCTTAAAAATGCTTTGCGGCCCAGAGGGATGCTTGCAACCTGTTGGGAACTTTTATTTTTTT
>JAKIUS010000493.1 GCA_021647445.1 Geopsychrobacter sp.
GGCAAGACCACGACGGCTTTAAACCTGGCAATGAGTTTGGCCCAAGCTGGGAAGCGCGTGCTCTTGATTGATGGTGACTTACGCAAACCGCGTATCCACAAGGCCCTTAAGCTCTCCAATAATTTCGGTTTATCGAACTGGTTGGCCGGTGGAGAGGGGAAGGGGCTTGTTCAGGCTGGCCCGCTTGAAAATTTAGCGATTATTACCTCTGGCCCTATCCCGCCGAATCCTTCAGAATTACTGTCTGGTAAGCGGCTGGAAAAGATGCTCGAACGCTTGGAAGAGACCTATGATGTGATCATCTTTGATTCACCGCCGCTGATGTCGGTCGCCGATGGGCGTATTCTCAGCCGGGTGGTTAATGGCACGATTCTCGTGTTACGTGCGAAGTTAACAACCTATGAGTTAGCTGCCAAGGCCAGCAAAATGTTGATTGATGTTAATGCTCCTCTACTGGGTACAGTGATCAATGCCCTTGATTTGAAAAAAAGTGACCACTACTATCAGTATTATTATGGTTCTTATGGCACTTACGGAGACGAGGTTGAGACGGAACAGGGTTAACCACTTCGCTCCATTTGGTGCAGGTTGAGTTATGATGTTAGCCATTTTTTCTTTTTTACCGATAGGTGCCGTGCGTGATTGATCTCCATTGCCATATCCTGTTTGGTGTTGACGACGGGCCTCAACAACTTGAGGATTCTTTGGCCTTGGCTAAAGCTCTGGTTGCCGATGGCATAACCCGGGTTGTGACGACTTCGCATATTCTTGAACCACCCCTCTCCACTGCGACGATTCAGCAGGGAATTGCGTTTCTTGAAAAAGAATTCGCCGATCAATCTATCGCTTTGGAACTGATCCCCGGCGGTGAGATCCACTATACGGTCTCGCTGGAAGAGATGCGTACACATACCATTAATGGTGGCCGTTATCTTCTGCTTGAATTCCCACATGGTTCATTGCCCTCCTCTGCAGGTGAGCTTATATTTTCCCTCCGCACCGCTGGTTTAATCCCGATTATTGCTCATCCGGAACGTAATGGTAGCTTACTTCGTGACCCGGGTTTGCTTGAACCATTGCTCGAACAGGGGGCGCTTGCTCAATTAACGGCGGCGAGTCTCGCCGGGGATTTTGGCTCTCCGGCACGGCAGTGCGCGCGATTTATGCTTAAGAAGGGGATGGCGCATTTTATTGCAACCGATTCTCATGGTGCAGATTGGCGCCCACCTCGTATGTCCGCTGGCATCAAGGAAGCCACGAAATTGCTCGGGAAAGAGGCAGTAAACAAACTTGTGTTCGATAATGCCCTGACCGTTATCGAAGATAGAGAGTGGAATGACTAACGTCCTACCGGGGTCCTCTGCGGCTTCTCCCCCAGCTCGGCTGCTTTTTTTAGTTCTTTTGATTCTGATGCCACTCTGGATTGCGGGGACTACCGGTCCCGCTCGTTTTGTGCTGTTTTCTGGCTGTTTCCTTTTGTTGATCCTGATGTCAGCAGGGTCAAAACCCCTGTATCGCCCACCAGGGCTCTTACCTTTTCTGCTTTTTTGTCTTTGGTTGTTGGCGCAGTGCGTTCCGTTGCCGCCCGCTTTTTTAAACGTGTTGATACCGGGATATGCCCCCCAACTGCAATCAGGCCTCTGGGCTATCTCACCAGATATCTGGCACCCTATATCGCTTTACCCCGCCGCGACCTTCTCTGAGTTTTTACGTTATTCGGCATACCTGGCCTTTTATCTGGCTGCGACCAATCTGCTTGTTTCGTCGCAGGGACAAAAACGGTTGCTCCTGTGGCTGTCTGGATTTATTGGCCTTTATGCTTTTTTGGGGCTTGTTCAGTTTTTTTCACCAGCGGAACGGATCTTCTGGTTTTTTGCCAAGCGTCCGGAAGTCGGTCGCCTCTTTGCGACCTATGTCAACGGCAACCATTACGCGGCTCTTGTTGGAATGGTTTTCCCTTTGCTGGTGATCTGTCTGTTGCTCTATGCGCCGCACGCCGCTTACGGCAGCTTTCGCGACCGAATTACCGATCTCTTTACCGACACCGAGCTCAATCGCGCGATCTTGTTGGCTTTAGTCGCGATTATTGCGGCGGTCTCGGTCTTTTTCAGTTTGTCGAGAAGTGGGACTGTTTGCCTGTTCTTTTCTTCGCTGATCCTGCTTTTTCTCCTCTTTGGCCGTGAACATCTGCGCGGGCGGATGATGGTTTTTCTGACGGTGTTGGTCGCCGCTGTTGGCCTGTTGGCTTTTTTTGGTTGGGATCCGTTGATGGAACGCTTTGCCCTGACCTTTAATGCCGAGGGTGAACTGCAGACCCAACGCATAA
>JAKIUS010000494.1 GCA_021647445.1 Geopsychrobacter sp.
TCTGCCAATCTTTTTGGCTAATTTCTGTATCTCATCAACAATAAATTCGCGCGTGGGCATCGTTTTTTAGCAGCTCAATCAATTCGCAGTAACATTAACTTGGCTAAGGTACAGATTTGCAGCAAAAATCCGTCAGCGCCTCAGTATCCTCGAAGAGGAGACCAGAGGGGCCATCGAACTCTGTTTTGAATCCCCCTCGGTGCTGGCCCGCCTGGAGGGCATAGGTCGCATCTCGACTGATGACGCTGAGACCCTCGGACTGGTCGGTGTAGCGGCCAAGGCCTGTGGACTGGTGCGCGATGCGCGTCTGCATCACCCCTACGCCAGCGGTGCGACCTGTTTCGATACGCCGGTGATCGAAGTCGAAGGGGATGTTTATGCGCGCGCCAATATCCGGCGACGTGAAATCTACGCCTCCCTTGCATTGCTGCATAAGCTGCTCGCCAACCTGCCCGCCGGCGGGATCATGAGTCCCGTTAATTCCCTCGCACCTGCGACCCTCGCCGTTTCACTCTGCGAAGGCTGGCGCGGTGAAGTCGTCCACGCAGCGCTCACCGACAGCGCGGGCAAGATCGCCCGCTACAAAGTAGTCGATCCCTCCTTCCACAACTGGAGCGGACTGGCCATGGTGTTACGCGGTGAACAGATTTCGGATTTTCCGCTGTGCAACAAGAGTTTCAATCTCTCCTACTGCGGCGTCGACCTCTAAGGAGCCCCGATCATGTTAAGTATTATTCGAGAACGCCTGCGCCAGGGTCATCGGACCGCGAAATACCCCAAACAGGAACCGGTATTGCCCGAGCTTTTTCGCGGTCTTCCGACCATCGATAGCAACCGTTGCACCAAAGGCTGTACAGAGTGTCTGGCAAGCTGCCCCTTCGATGCACTGCAGAAGGTCGATGGCCAGATCAGGCTCGATATGGGCCGCTGCCTGTTCTGCACCGCATGCAGCGCGGCCTGTGAACAGGGGGCACTCAGTTTCAGCCGCGATTATCGCCTGGCCAGTCGCAGTCGGGACGGTCTGAAGTTAGGTGCAACGGAATATCCTTTGGCCACCGCGCTGGACGCAAAAATGAAGAAGATCTTCGGCCGCTCGCTCAAACTACGCCAGGTATCGGCTTGCGGTTGCAACGCCTGTGAAGAGGATATCAACGTACTCGGCACCATCGGTTACGATCTGGGTCGCTTCGGCATCCAGATTGTCGCCTCGCCGCGCCACGCCGATGGACTGCTGATCACCGGCCCGGTTACACAGAACATGCAGAGCGCCCTGTTAGAGACCTACGCCGCCATCCCCGAGCCGAAACTGGTCATCGCCATCGGTGCCTGCGCCATCGCTGGTGGTCCCTTCTGTGGCAGTCCCGAGATCAACGATGGCATCGGCGACCTGCTGCCGGTTGATCTCTATGTCCCCGGCTGTCCGCCTCATCCTTATACGATTCTGGATGGGTTGCTGCGCATGCTGGGAAAAATTTAAGCGGGATGGTTATTATCTGGGCAAGCGCTGTCTGTATCCTGGGCATTTTCCCGCTGGTCCCTGAAGAGAACCCCGCGAAAATAGCGATTTAAGAGCTGGCATGACTTATGCGGTTTAAGCGGATCAGGGAGGAACCATCCATGCCTGATACCGATCCACAGAAGTCGCGTCTGCTGAGTCAGCTCAACAGCCTGCAGCATGAAAATGCGCAACTTAAAGAGGCGCTGGTGACCCGCAAACTGCTTGATCGAGCCAAGGGGTTGTTGATCGGCGAGGGACTGAGCGAACCAGAGGCCTATCGCAAGATGCAGAAGATCTCCATGGATAAACGCAAATCACTGAAGCAGGTCGCCGAAGCGATTCTGCTGATGGAAGACTGAAGATGATGGCGTTGCCATCTCAAGAGAATTTGCGAGTCCATCAAATATAGATTTCCGCTATACTTGAAAGCCGGACCCGACACCGTTCTTCGCCGACGGTAGAACCCTGATACGAAAAAGTCATTTTCGTGTCCAACGGGAAAGGCCTTAGCCAAAATGCCACAAACGCGCCACCAACAGCCGATCTTTGTCGCCGGGGCCGGAGGCTATATCGGCGGCCGCCTGGTGCCGCGCCTGTTGGAAGCGGGCTACCGGGTGCGCTCACTGGCCCGCAGCCCGGAAAAATTACGCAACCGGCGCTGCGGCAAGCATCCACACCTCGAGATCATCCAGGGCGACATCCTCGACTACCCCAGCCTGTTGCGTGGGCTTGAAGGCTGTCGGGCCGCCTACTATCTGGTTCATTCCATGAACCAGGCGGTCGCCGATTTCTCCCCCACCGATCGCGCAGCGGCGAAGCACCTGACCA
>JAKIUS010000495.1 GCA_021647445.1 Geopsychrobacter sp.
GGACCATCAGCAGCCGAAACCACCAGAATCGCGCCGTCCATCTGCGCCGCACCGGTGATCATATTCTTGACATAGTCGGCATGACCCGGACAGTCAACATGAGCATAGTGACGATTTTCAGTTTCATACTCGACATGGGCGGTAGCGATGGTAATACCGCGCTCACGCTCTTCGGGAGCATTGTCGATCTGGTCGAATGCCTTAACTTCACCACTCCCGCCAGCCTCAGACAGAACCCGAGTAATCGCAGCAGTCAAAGTGGTCTTACCGTGGTCAACGTGACCGATGGTCCCGATATTGACGTGCGGCTTTGTCCTCTCGTATTTTTCCTTGGACATAATCTTCCTCCCTTGTCGTTTCTTTACGTCTACTGTTTTTAGTTTAATCCGAACACGTTTACGAACATTACGGTTCTTGCGCGAAAAACACAAAAAACCCAGCAGACCCTAGCATATGGAGCTCACAATCGGAATTGAACCGATGACCTCATCCTTACCAAGGATGTGCTCTACCATCTGAGCTATGTGAGCCTATACCAAATCTGCCGGAGGTGAAATTATGGAGCGGGAAACGGGATTCGAACCCGCGACCCTCAGCTTGGAAGGCTGACGCTCTAGCCAGCTGAGCTATTCCCGCCCAAACATCACGACCGCGTACAACATATTCAATTATGGGGCAGACCTTAAGCCTGCAATATAACTGGACCTCAGAATCGACTCTATTCCAGTACGAACGACCCCTAAAGGCCTCCTGGCACACAGCAACCGAACCCTTATCCGGCGAGCAAAGTTGGTGGAGGGGGGAGGATTCGAACCTCCGAAGTCTACGACGTCAGATTTACAGTCTGATCCCTTTGGCCACTCGGGAACCCCTCCAGGGGAACCTTGTCCTGTATATAATTTTACTTGCAGGCCATACTGACCAACCCAACTAATTGGAGCTGGCGACAGGAATTGAACCCGCAACATCCTCATTACAAGTGAGGTGCTCTACCAATTGAGCTACGCCAGCACGGGCGCGATTTATACCTCAGCCTTAGATGGTTTGCAAGCAAAAAATTACCGCCATTTCGGCGGTCCCATCAAGCGGCTGCGACAAGCACCGATATGTATAGTAAAGCATCGGGACTGTCAAGAAATTTCAGGATTATTTTTAAAAGAAATTTGCCGCACAACCTCGAAGAGCGCAACCCCGGCCGCGACAGAAGCGTTGAGCGATTCAACCTGGCCACGCATCGGAATCGACAACAGCCCATCACAATGCTTGCGTACATTCGGACGCAACCCCTTCCCCTCGCTCCCGACGATCAGAGCCAGATCGCCAGTCAAATCGGTCGCAAAAAGATTCTGAGATCCTTCATCACCAGCCAGGCCATAACACCAGATCCCGGCCGCCTTCAATTCCTCAACCGTCCGCGCCAGATTCGTCACCTGGCAGAGCGGCAAATGACTAAGAGCACCAGCGGCTGTCTTCTCAACCACCGGCGTCACCGGGCAACTGCGATCCTTGGCAACAATCACACCATGACAACCAGCAATCTCAGCGCTACGCAACAGTGCCCCCAGGTTATGCGGATCGGTAATCCCATCCAGCAGCAGTAAAAAAGCACTGTTACCACTCTGACGCCAGCGTCCTAGCAGTTGATTAAGATCCGCATAAAAAAAGGCAGGAAGACGCAACAGCACCTGCTGATGACGATTATGACCCGCAAGTCGGTCAAGCTCGCCCTTCTCGGCCAGCTTGATCTTCACCCCCTGCTGCTCTGCCTGTTGGCGCAAGTCATCCAGCCGGTGCGCGATTCTCCCCTGCGGAAGAATCAATTCAAGGGGCTTGCGGCTACCAGAGGTCAGGGCCTCAGCTACGGGATTAATACCGTGAATCAGATCGCTCATAGCAGACGCAGAGCCGCCGCGATTTCATCCAGAATCAAACCCGCTGCTGTCGTGGGATCTACGGCCGCTGAAATCGGTCGCCCAACAACAAGATGCGTTGCCCCAGCACCAATCGCATCGGCGGGAGTCGTCACGCGCTTCTGGTCGTCAAGGGCGGCAAAGGCCGGGCGCACGCCGGGGGTTACAATGGCAAAATCATCGCCACAGGCCCGACGAATTAGACCGACTTCTTTCGGCGAGGCAACCACTCCGTCAAAACCCGCATCCTGAGCCAGCTTGGCCAAACGTGGCACCATGTCAGCCACCGGCCGATCAATCCCCACCCCGCGCAGGGTCTCCTCGGTTGACGAGGTCAAAATAGTCACCGCCAGCATCGTCGGCCGTGCCGCGCCGCTCTGCCGACACCAGGCATCCACCTCAGCGACGGTCT
>JAKIUS010000013.1 GCA_021647445.1 Geopsychrobacter sp.
CCGGCGTATTGACGGGTTTACCGCCAAGGGGGTGGTGGTGGCCCTGATTCCGAAAATTTATTTGAATGGAGCCGTTGGTTTATGAATGAAACAATCGAGCCCCCCGCCAGCGTAAAGGTGTTGCTGGTTGATGATGAAGTCAATATCACCAAAAGTCTGCGGCGCTTGCTGGGGCAGGAGGATGATTATGAGGTCTTCATCGGGAACTCAGGTGAGGAGGGGCTCGAGTTGTTGCGTGAAGAATCCGATATCGGGGTGATCATCTCCGATCAACGGATGCCGCAGATGACCGGGGTCGAGTTTTTGCGCGAAGCGCGTATCTTGGCTCCAGAGGCGATTCGGATTTTATTGACCGGTTATGCCGACATTGAAGCCTCGCTTGCCGCAATTAATCAGGGGGCGGTTTTTCGCTACCTGTCGAAGCCCTGGCAAGATGATGAGTTACTGGCGGCTCTCGCTGAAGCGGCCGATCATTTCCGCCTGATCAGCGAAAACAAGCGCCTTAACGCACTGGTTGCCAAACAGAATGCCGAACTGCAGGATTGGAACACGCGCCTCAAGCAGCGGGTGCTCGATCAAACGTCGCAGATCCGCGCCAAGAGTGATTCCCTGGCTGAAAAAAACCTGCAATTACGCGTCAGTTTCGGCGAAACAATCGATGCGTTGGCTGGTTTGATCGAAATGCGTGACCCAAAGGTGCCGGGACATTCGCGCAATACTGCCGAACTGGTGGCGGCAATGGCTATAGCAATGGAGTTGCCAGACGAGGAGGTACGCAGTTACCGTTCTGCGGCGATGCTGCATGATATCGGTAAAATTTCCATGTCCGATGAAGTGCTGCGCAAGAGCATTTTACGATTGAATGAAAAGGAGCTGATCGAATATCAACAACATGTGGTGCGCGGACAGACAGCCATCGATCCGGTTCCCGAATTGCGCGAACTTGGGCTGCTTATCCGCCATCATCATGAAAATTATGATGGTAGCGGTTTTCCCGATGGACTCGCTAAGCAGGATATTCCCCTCGGCGCGCGGTTGATTGCCATTGCCGACTGTTTTGAGCATAAGTTGCATCAGTTTGCCGAGGATGTTGCCTTCGAGGATGTCCTTAAGGTCATGACGCAAGATTGGGGTATAGGACTCGATCCGCGCCTGAAGAAGTTTCTTCATCAGGCCGCCGAGCAGGTTTTCTGTACGCTCGATTTTTCTGCAGAGATGATCGAGCGCATGGTCTCGCCCAATGAATTGGTCGTCGGCATGCAGATTTTACAGAATATCTGTAGCGGGACCGGCGTGTTGCTGCTGAAGCGGGGAACCGTCCTCGACGAAGCGAGTATCGATTCGATCCAGCGCTGCTTTATGATTGATCCCTTCAAAGCGAAAATCACGGTCCTGATTAAACGGAAATAGATCTTGGGTTGTTGCTAAAGGGATGTCCGGCACATGAGGTCTTGCTGTTTTGGAGGGGAGTGTAACAGAATCTTCTTTCATCTTAAGATCTGAAGAGACACAAGGAGGATCGGGTGAGACTCGTTATGTTTTTGATTCTGATTCTGATCTGCGTGCTCGGTGGCCCTTCTTCTGCCTGGGCGGCCCCTGTTGAATTGTCGCCAAGGCTCGAAAAAGTCAGTCTTCAGTTGAAGTGGAAGCATCAGTTTCAGTTCGCCGGCTATTATGCCGCTCTCGAGCAGGGTTATTATCGCGAGGTCGGTCTCGATGTCGACATTCGCGCCAGGGGTCTTGATACGTTAAGGTCAGTTGATCAGGTACTTAAAGGGGTTGCAACCTATGGAGTAGAGGGAGCAAATCTGCTTGTCAGGCGTTTGCGGGGCGCGCCTCTAGTGGCGCTGGCGGCGATCTTTCAGCACTCTCCGATGGTCACTCTGGCGTTGCAGAAAAACCATATCAATACGGTCAAGGATATGGTGGGTAAACGGATGATGGACAACGGGGTTGCCGAAGTCGGTTTGCCTGCCATGCTGCTGCAGGAAGGGATCGACCCACAGCGCAGTATTACCCGGTTGCCGATGTCGTACAGTCTCGAATCGCTGATCAACGGTGAGACCGATCTCTATTCAGCCTACCTGACCAACGAAACCTATTTTCTTAAACAGCGCAAAATTCCCTACACAGTGATCAACCCGGTCGATTACGGGATCGATTTTTATAGCGATATTCTGTTTACCACTGAGAAAGAGTTGGCGGAACATCCCCGCCGGGTCAGAGATTTTCTGAGCGCCTCTCTAAAGGGCTGGCGATACGCCCTCGATCATCCTATAGAAATCGTCGATTTGATCCTACGTTGTTATGCGCCGAGCAAAAGTCGGGATCACCTGCTGTTCGAAGCGCAGGAGACCGCCACACTGGTAAGGTCGGGCGACGTTGAAATTGGACATATCAATCCGAGGCGTTTTAAGCAGATGGCTGATGTGCTGCAAAGATTGAAGCGGGTTGAAATGTCCGAACGGCTGGCCGGGTTTGTGTACGCAGAAAGATTGGCCGGTCAATTCTCTGCGGCAGAGCTGGACTGGTTGGCACAACACAAAATGATTCGGGTGCGTATTGCCAATGTACCGCCACTTCTTTTCACTGAAAAGGGTCAGCCCCGAGGGATTGCCGTCGATTACCTGCAGCGGATAGCGCAGGAGACCGGGCTTGAATTTGAGTATGTCGACCAGCCACAGTCCTGGGACGAAGCTTTGCGGGCGTTGATGCAACATCAGAAACTCGATCTTCTTCCTGCGATCACGCCAACCCCGGAACGTCGGGCCAGGATTGCCCTGACCGACTCATACCTTCAGATGCCCTCTGTCATCTTTACGCGTAAATCTGCACCCAGCATTCGTTCTCTTGACGGTTTAAGTGGTTTGAAGGTGGGCGTAGTCAAGGGGTACAAGGTTCACGGATTACTCGAAAAGTCATTTTTGAACTTTGAGCTCCTTCCTGTTGCGACCGTTCAGGATGCCGTTAGAGGTCTGGCCGCAGGTGAAATCGATGCCTATGTCGGAAATCTCATAACCTCTGCGTATGTGATTCGTCAACAGGGATTGGGGCAGATCGTGGTTGCGGCGCCGGTTCCTTTTGAAGGGGCAGATATGGCGATGGGCGTGCGCAGTGATTGGCCAGAACTGGCTTCGATTATCAATCGGGTGCTGCGCAATATCAGTTTCGAGGATCAGCGTAAAATACGGGCAAAATGGTATGATATTAATTTTGAAGCCGGTGTGCCGATGCGCAAAATCACCGAATGGGGACTCGGTATTCTATTGGTGCTTGTTTTTGGTTTTGTCTTGTTCTCTCTCTGGAATATGCGACTTAAACGTGAGATTGAGCGGCGCAAAATTACTGAAAAAGCCCTGCGTGAGAGTGAGTCTCTTTATCGCAGTACCTTTGAAAATATCCAGGCAGGCGTTACCCACCTGTCCGCCGATGGGCGGATTCTTCAAGTCAATCGTTACATGTGCCGGATGCTTGGCTATTCAAAAGATGAACTCTGCGCATTGAGTCTGGCTCAGATTACCCATACCGAAGATCTGCAGATCAGCAATGAAATGTTGCAGCAGTTATATAAGGATAAGGGCCGGGGTTCTTATTCATTGGCCAAGCGCTATCTGCGCAAAGACGGGTCTGCGGTATGGGGGTTGATCTCGGTTTCCCTGTTGCCTCAGGCCGAGGATGCCGGTTGTTTTGTTGTTATTGTACAGGATATTGATGAGTTCAAGCATCAGCAGGATGATGTTACTGAGGCGGCCAGGAACCTTGAGCAAACCATTGGTCAAAGGACAGAGGAATTACGCTGCCGGGTGGTTGAAGTTGAAAAGTTGAATCGTGCAATGCAGAACCTGACAGAGGATTTGCGGATCAGTAATCAGCAGTATGAGAAGAAGAGTAGAGAGGCCAGCAAGAGCAATCAGGAGATGGAGTTTTTTGCCTATTCGGTGTCGCACGATCTGTGCGCGCCTTTACGGCATATTTCTAGTTTTGCTGCGATTCTGCAGGAGAGAAGTAGCGCGCAGTTGGATGAGTCCGCGCAAGGGCATCTGAATAAAATTGCTGTTGCGGCACAGAAAATAGGCCAGATGATCGATGACCTGTTGAGCTTTTCCAGGGTCGGGCGTGTCGAATTATTGATGGCGTCGGTCGACATGAATCTGCTTTTTCAGGAGGTTCGCAATGAGATTGACTTTGATTATACCGCCCCGGCGATACATTGGAAATTTTCGGATCTGCCCCAAATTACTGGTGATGTCAGGGCTTTGCGTCAGGTGGTTTTCAATCTGCTCGATAACGCCGCCAAGTACAGTTCCAAAAAAGCGCAACCCTGCATTGAAGTCTCGGCCCAGCAGGATGCAGACGAAATTGTCTTTTATGTTCGCGATAATGGGGTCGGTTTCGATCCCACCTATGCAGATAAATTGTTCAAGGTATTCCAGCGTTTACATCGTGATGAAGAATTCACCGGGGTCGGGATCGGTTTGGCCAGTGTCCGGCGAATTCTGGCGCGGCACGACGGTTGGGTCAAGGCAGAGTCAGAGGCTGGTCAGGGGGCTTGTTTTTCTTTTGGACTGCGGCAGGTTGATAGAGGCAGACCGCAACAGGGAGTCACGTGAATGATGTTGAAGCGTTTCGCCGGATATAAGTTATTGAACGCCGCTCTTTTTCGCCGTTGGGTCTGGCGAACTCTTTTATGCGATGGGATCCTTGGGATCGCTCTGTTGGTGGGGTTGTCCACGGCTTATTCGGCGGAGCAGAACGCCGCATCATCGCAGATCGGTTCGCCTGATGTTCATCATTTGACTCAGGTGTTGCGTGATGAACTTTAATTGGTTCGCCAGGAGATGGGCTAACCGTTGGTTCCTCATCCCGCAGGTGCTATCTCTCGTGTCGCGCGAGGTCTATTTTCGGTAGTGACCCTGTTGTTTCGCATTGAATTTATTGGTTTGTTAAGCTGCTGCGATGGGTCATGAGAAGAGGTGTCGTAATAAGGATTCTGCCCTCTAGTTCAGTCTCTGAAATTTGTTGAAAAAATTGATGATTTGTAGAGGTTTTTCGTTAGAATCTGTTATTGTTTAGGCTGTCCCCTTTTGACAATGGATGCTCGATGGTCGAAACCTTCCATATTTTGCACCTTGAGGATAATCCCAACGATGGTGAGTTGGTGCGTTACTCTCTGGATGCGAGCGAGATTGCCTGCCGGATCGAATTGGTTCAGGGGCGTCAGGCGTTTTTGGATGCGCTGGATAAGTGGAGCTTTGACATTGTGCTCGCCGATTATTCATTGCCAGATTACAACGGCATGGCGGCCCTCGAAGAGGTTCAACGGCGTCAATTGGTTCTTCCTTTTGTGTTGGTGACCGGTGCCCTGGGTGGAGAGCGGGCCATAGACTGTATCAAGGCGGGGATGGACGATTATGTCCTTAAGACCAATCTGGCCCGCTTAACGACGGTCGTTCCGCGCGCCATTGCCGAGAAAAAAAGCCAATGGCAGCATGGTCTGGCATTGGAGAATCTACGCCTGAGTGAAGAACGTTTCGATCTGGCGGTGCGGGGGTCGGGGGCCGGTATCTGGGATTGGCCCGATCTGCAAAAGAACCACATGTGGTGGTCGCCACGCATTTATGAGATGTTCGGCTATGAGGAGGACGAGATTTTTCAGACGACTGAAGTCTGGACCGAGCTGGTCTTCCCTGAAGATCAGGATCTATTCGAGCAGTCACTCAGAGAGCATCTCGAAAGTCATCAACCTTATGACATTGAATACCGCGTCCGACCCAAAACGGGGCAACCTATCTGGGTTCGGGCGCGCGGTAGTGCCTTGTGGAATGAGGCCGGGCAGCCGGTGCGCATGGCGGGCTACCTTCAGGATATCAGTGACCGTAAAGCGACTGAGGCTGAAAACCGTCGTCTCAATGAGCATTATCGCACTATTACCCATACCGTTAATGAGGCGATTGTGATGCTGGACGCAGAGCGTCGGATCAGCTTCTGGAATCCGGCCGCCAAACAGATCTTCGGCTTTACTCGCGATGAAGCCATGGGCAAAGATCTTCATCAACTGCTGGCCCCACAGCGTTATCATGCCGCAGCCCTTGCCGGCATGGCTGAGTTTTTTAAAATGGGCAAAGGGCCAGCCCTGGGGAAGACCCTTGAAGTGATGGGGCTGCATCGCGATGGGCACGAAATTCCCATCGAATTGTCATTGGCTTGTATCGAGCGTGAGGATGGTCGGTCCGCAGTTGGGGTGATACACGATATTTCAGAACGAAAAGCGGCGGAACAGGAGGTTGCAGAACTTCACCAGCAACTGGCACAGGCCCAGAAGATGGAGGCGATCGGCACCTTAGCTGGTGGCATTGCCCATGATTTCAACAATATTCTGGCCGCGATTATCGGCTATAGTTCGCTGGTTAAGGCGCGGCTACCGCATGAGAGCCGTGAGTTTCAGGATATGTCCAAGGTCTTGCAGGCGGGGGAGCGTGCAAAATACCTGGTGCGGCAGATCCTGACCTTTGCGCGTAAGACGGAGCTGGAAAAGAAACCGGTTGCCATTGATCTGATTATTAAGGAGGTTTTGCAGCTATTGCGGGCGTCATTGCCTTCGACGATTGCGATCAGGAAGAATATCGAGCTATCCGGGTGTACCATCCTCGGCAGCCCGACGGAGATTCACCAGGTGTTGATGAATCTCTGTACCAACTCTTTTCATGCCATGGCAAAAAATGGTGGCGAGTTGACTGTCTCCTTGCACCAGATACAACTTGCAGGACACGAAAGATTGAGCGATGGTCTCTACCTGCAATTGACCGTTGAAGATACCGGTGAGGGGATAAATCCTCAGATCTTCAAGAAAATATTTGATCCCTATTTTACGACCAAGGATATAGATCGTGGCACCGGTCTGGGATTATCGGTGGTTCAGGGGATCATTCAGCGTTTGGGCGGAAGCGTTGAAGTAGAAAGCGAAGTCGATGTGGGAAGTTGCTTTACGATTTTGTTACCCTGTTATTCTGAAGATGTCCCTGAGGAGAAGATTATGGATATACTGGCCGAAGGTGGGGGAGAGCATATCATGTACGTCGATGATGAAGAGGGTCTGGCAATACTCGGGCAGGAATTTCTCGAGGATATGGGCTATAGCGTGACCCCGCTTTTTAGTAGCCGTGAAGCGCTGGATACCTTTAGGGCCGATCCACAAAAATATGACCTTGTAGTGACCGATCACACGATGCCAGGGATGACCGGCGTTGAAATGGCGGTTGAAATGGCTAAGATTTCTCCAGAGACTCCGGTTGTGCTCTGTTCCGGCTTTAAGATGTCTCTCGATTCCCCCGGCGTTGCCGAGACTTCCATTTGTGAAGTTTTATTGAAGCCTGAGGTTTTTGACCGGTTACCGCAGGTGTTGAGTCGTTTGTTTAACCATAATGGTGGAAGCTGAGATGAACAGAGAGGGGTTTGTTAAACAACCGATTCTGATTATCGATGATGATCTCTTTATTCGTGAACTGCTGCAGCGAATTTTGTGTGATGAGGGTTTTGATTGTGATGTCGCTGCGAGTGCCGAAGAGGCGCTTGAACTGCTGGAGCAGAAGAATTACGGGTTGGCTATTTCAGATATCCGGATGCCGGAGATGGATGGGCTCGAGTTTTTGGACTGCGTCCAACAGCGCTGGCCTGAACTGCAGGTTGTCATCGGTTCGGGGTTGGATGATCGGGATACCGCTCTGGAGGCATTGCGCCGCGGTGCCGTTGGTTACATGTTGAAACCCTTTGAACCGGTTGAGGTGCTGGTGCATGCGAGCAATGCCCTGTGGTTGCGGCAGCTCGAAATTGCCCATCGCAAGCGATGTCTTTCTCTGGAGCAGGAGGTCGAAAGTTGCAATCAGGAGTTAAAATGTCGGCACCGGAAAATGGTCGAGCAGGAGAAACTCGCTTCCCTTGGACAACTCTCGGCCGGAGTTGCCCATGAGGTGAACAATCCGACCGGCTACATTGCGAGTAATCTGTCGACCCTTAAAAAGTACCTGAACCGTCTCGAAGAGTACCTGAGGGTTCAGGAGTCTTTGATTACAGAAAACTGTTCAGGAGAGGGCTTGCAGAAGATCAAAACATTACGCAAGAGACTCAAGGTCGACAATGCGCTGGAAGATGCCGTAGAGATTATTGCTGATTCCCTGGAGGGGACGGAACGTATTCGACGTATTGTGATGGGGCTGAAAAATTTTTCGCGCAAAGAGTCTGAAGAGATGCAACCGGTCGATATCAACCAGATTCTTGATGAAACACTGGCCCTCTGTTGGAATGAACTGACATACAAGGCAGATGTGGTGCGCGAATTTGCTGACTTGCCTTTAATCTCAGGTCTGCCGCAAAAACTCAGTCAGGTTTTTCTTAATCTGCTGGTGAATGCTGCGCAGGCGATCGAGGGTCGGGGAACAATTCGGGTCCAAACTCGTAAGATCCATAACATTATTGAAGTTTTGATCAGTGATACGGGCAGCGGTATTTCAGATGAGAATCTTGAGAAAATTTTCGAGCCCTTCTTTACCACCAAGGAAGCCGGGGTCGGAACCGGCTTGGGTTTAGCAATTCTCAAGGAGATTCTTGCCCTGCATAAAGGGGAGATCTGGGTCGAGAGCCAGGTCGGCAAGGGGACAACCTTCGGGGTGCGTCTGCCGGTGGCTTGACGTCTCAGCTCTGATAGCCCAACAGACTGCTAACCCGCTTGCATTATTTCCGTTTGCATGATGCACCCCTGTTGTTTCGGAAACCAATCGATCAAGCCACGACTCGACATCGGTTTGGCGAACAGAAAACCCTGCACCTGCTCACAGCCTTCATTACGCAAGAAGGCGAGTTGCTCCTCGGTTTCGACCCCTTCAGCAATAATTTCAAGATTCATCGCCTGCCCCAATTGAATGATGCTGCGGGCAATGATGGCGTCATCTTTATCGATGGTCACATCCTTGATAAAGGCGCGGTCGATCTTGAGTTTATGAACCGGAAATTTCTTGAGATAGCTGAGTGATGAGTAGCCAGTTCCAAAATCGTCGATGGCTAGTTTTATCCCGATATTATTTAATTGTGTCAGTAGTTCAACCACTTCTGGCCCGGTCTCCATCAGGGTGTTTTCGGTAATCTCTAGCTCGATGCGCTGCGGATCAACGTCCTTGCTCTTAAGTATTCCGACAATTTTTTCAACAAGATCGGGGTCGGCAAATTGAGCTGGAGACAGATTGACCGCAACCAGTAGTTGGGGAAAGCCGATGGCATCCCATTGGTTGATCTGATCACAAGCCATTTCGAGCACCTGTTCCCCGAGGGGCAAAATCAAACCCGAAGATTCGGCCAACGGAATAAAGTCGCCCGGGGCTATCATGCCACGGACCTTGTGGACCCAGCGAACCAACGCTTCAACGCCGATAACCGTTTTTCTGTCGGTTGAGAACATCGGTTGGTAATGCAGGGTGAAATCGTGGTGCTGCAGAGCGTGGCGCATCTCTTGTTCGAGTGCTCGGTACTCCTGAGCGCGCGCGTCGAGTTCGGAATCGTAAAATTTAAAGTTATTTCGGCCCGCCGCCTTGGCCTGGTAAAGAGCCAGATCTGCGTGACGTAAAAGTTCATCCGGGTCATGGCCATGAACCGGGCAGAGCGCAATACCGATACTGGTATGGGTGTTGATCTGATTACTGCCGAACTTGAAGGGGAGGTTAAAGCTGCTGACCAACTTTTGCGCCAGCAGGGTGATGTCGGTTTCGCTATTTAAATTGGTGGCGATCACGGCAAACTCATCACCGCCGAGTCGCGCTACGGTGTCGCTGGCGCGGGTGGCTTTCTTGAGGCGAGCTGCGACTTCCTGCAGTAAGCGATCACCGGTGGGATGGCCGAGGCTGTCGTTGACCTCTTTAAAGTGATCGAGATCAAGAAAGAAGAGGGCTAACAGTTTGTTGCTACGTAGGGACTGGATGATCCCATCGGTTAATTTCAGATAGAAGAGGTTGCGGTTGGCGAGGCCGGTCAGTGCGTCGTAATGGGAGAGGGTCACTAGTCGCTGTTCGATCTTTTTGCGTTCGATGGCGTAGCGTACGCTGCGTTTGAGCATCGAGACACTCAACTCTTGTTTACTCAGGTAGTCGGCTGCACCCTGACGGATAACCTCAAGATCGTCAAGGTGGTCTTCATTGTCGGCCAACATAATGACCGGCATTGCACGTTCTTCGGTGCTGGCCGAGCGTCTTAATAGCTCGATCGTGTCACGGCCGTCGAGGCGGTAATCGAGGAAAACCAGATCGTAGTAACAGGCTTCCAGCGGCCACAGGGCCTCATTGAAGTTGTTGATCCAGGTCAACAGCAGTTGATCGCCAAGTGCCTGACGCAATAATTCTTCGAGTTGCTGCTGCTCTGCAGCACTGTTACCGATATAGAGTATATGGATGCGATTTTTCATATTAGAGCTCTTCCCCTCCCCCCGGAGATGAGATGTGCTTAGCTTTATAAATATAATTTAATTTCAGAAAAGATACAAGTCCTGCCCAGATTAGTTTTTGGTGTTGCAGGGGAGTTTTAGCGAGATATGGTGACCGAATAGCTATTTAAAATTACGCACCGCAGATTGTTAGCGCATCAGGGTCCAGACAAGCACGAGGACAACAACGATGATGATGGCCATGATGGGTGCTTTTGAGCGGGGTGCCGATGGTGGTTCCGGGGATTTTATGAGGCGATCAACGCTTGGAAAGCGTTCAATGACTGCGGCAATATGCGGTGCGCTCTTAAGTTCAAGGGTCAGGTCGCAACCTGCCTGGTGTGCCTGGGCATGTCGTCCGTTTTGCCACATGGGGCTGTCGCTAACATCATAGACGATACCGCCGACAGCGACATAGGCGGGGCGGTTATTCTGCCCGTCATATGTGGCGAGTTCTGCTCTGGTCATAATTGTTTTCCTCTCCGCATCACTGGTGCTGTTCTGGATGATCGCTCGTTTTAAAGTAGCTATACCCTCGGAATAGCTGGCGGTAAACATCTAAAAAATTCTTGCGTTCATTGATGTTCAGATTGCCATCACGCACCGCTTGTTCAGCGCGGAGTCGGAGCTGTTCCTCCAGTTGGCGCGGGTCATATTCGATGTAACTGAGCAGGTCGCCGATGCTGTCCCCTTCGATCTCCTGTTGAAGTTCGAACCCGCCGTCAGCTAAGAGTTTGACGTTGAGGGTGTGGGTGTCGCCGAACAGGTTGTGCAGATCGCCGAGGGTCTCTTGATAAGCGCCCATCAAGAAGACCCCGAGCAGGTAATCCTGGTTCTCTTTCAATGGATGCAGAGGAAGGGTCGGGCGTTCGACTCCGGCGAGGTTGAAGTTGTCGAGTTTGCCATCGCAGTCACAGGTTAGATCAGAGATCATGGCGTCGCGACAGGGTGGTTCGTTGTGGCGTTCGATGGGCAACAGGGGAAAGGTTTGGCCAATCGCCCAGGTGTCGGGCAATGATTGAAAGACACTGAAATTGCCGTAATAGATATCCGCCAGATTGCGGCGTAAGCCGATTAGCGCTTTTGGCAGGGCGGCCTCAAGTGGAATCGCGGCGAGGACCCGTCGTGCGATCATCAAGAAAAGCTTTTCGCCTTGTGCGCGCTGCCGGAGGCTAAAGTGTCCGGTTCTAAACTGATTACGTGCCTGGTCGCGGCAAGCGATCGCCTGCTGGTACGTCTTTTCATGATTTGTTGATTCAATATTCTTGAACAGGTCAGCCAGTTTATGGATGAGTGGAGCGTCCTCACTGCTCAAGGTTGGTTGTTCGTCGGCGATATCGAAGTGCATGGCTCCGAGGACGTTGAACAGCAGCACCGACGAGTCGGCGACCGTCGCACGACCCGATTCGGTGATGATCTGTGGATGGTCAATGCCGAGGGGGTCAAGGGTCGTGCCGATGGTTGACACCAGTGTTTGGCAGTAGTCCTCAAGCCTGTAGTCGCG
>JAKIUS010000496.1 GCA_021647445.1 Geopsychrobacter sp.
AAAAGGCAGCCGAATACGTACGCGATCACATGACCAAACCGGTCGCGGCCTTCATCGCCGGGGCGACCGCACCCGCCGGAAAACGCATGGGTCACGCCGGTGCAATCATCTCCGGTGGCAAGGGCGATGCCGCCAGCAAGAAAGCCTTTTTACGCGAATGCGGTATCAGCGTAGCCGATTCGCCAGCCGAAATGGCCGAGGCGCTGTTGAAGGTCTGGCAGCCCTGAAATGACGCATAACTGAATTAAACCAACAAAAAACAGGATCAGCCTTTGCGGGTTGGTCCTGTTTTTTATTGGAGGTTCAATTGCAAAAGCTATGTCGTTCCGTTAAAATATGGTCAGTCTAGTCAGAAAGGAATCTATGATGCAGAGCTGGCAAATGCAAGAAGCCAAGGCGCGCATGTCCGAGCTGGTCAAAAATGCACAGCTCCAGCCACAGGATATTACCCTACATGGCAAGTCTGTCGCGGTTGTTATTTCACGTGAGACCTTTAATCGGTTGTCGCAAGCCCAAGATTCACTGGTTGATTTTATGCGTCGCTCGCCCCTTTATGATAGCGAGGACCTTGTTTTTAAGCGCGATACGAGCCCAAACAGGGAGATTGAACTTTGAGCTATCTCATTGATACCAACGTGCTCTCTGAACTGCGACGCAAAGCACCTGATCCTGGCGTTGTTGAATGGTTCTCAAAACGATCGTCTGCCTCCCTGCACTTAAGCGTGCTAACTTTGGGCGAAATCCGCAAAGGGATCGAAGCGATTACGGACGAAAGACGCCGATTAACGTTGATTGATTGGCTTGAAACTGAGTTGCCACTGTTTTTTTCCGGTCGTATTCTGAGCATTAATGAAGCGGTGGCAGATCGATGGGGTCGTGTGGTTGCAGGCGCTGGACGTTCACTACCCGCGATTGACTCACTGCTGGCCGCTACAGCTCTGGAGCACGATCTAGTGCTGGTCACCCGTAATATCAAAGACTTCACCGACCTGCCGGTTGAAATATTTAACCCCTGGTCTCAATGATCATTAGCATGCAGGCATAAACCCGGCCCGGTCGGCGGCGTCTCACGCTCGGGCACCTCGCCCTACGAGGCTGACTGGCAGCCCTAAGTTCTGACGGCAAATTCAACAAAAAAGGACAACAAATAGCCGGTACATCCGATGGATGTTATAGACGGAACACCCTACCTATGAGACTGTCAGAGAAACCATGACAAGGAAAAACACAGTATCCAGCAAAAGGTTCGGGCTCCGCAGAGAATTGCTTGTCACTCAAATCGTGCTGTTTGTATCAGCATGGTTGCTGGGTGGTGCTATTTTTTTGGGAATTGCCGAACAGGCATTCATCGAATCCCGTCTCAAACAAGGGGTCTTTGTTACACGATTCGTGGCAGCTCAATTGGCATCAAGCAGTCCGCTATTGGATAATACAGGCGGGCTGTATCAATCTCTCAAAGAAGCTGATGTCATCGCCTGGAAGATCTATGGTCAAGATCTAACCCTTGTAAATTCGTTAGAAACTGATTCACACACAACAGTGATCTCTCAAACAATTAGCAGATTATTACAGAAAGGTGAACTCAAACTGGAGAACCAATGGCCTGGCTGGTGGAAGGTCATTTTCCAACAAACCACACCGACCTTCACAGTTGCGGCCCCGATATGTTCTGGGAACAACTGTAGGGGCGTGGTTCAAGTCAAATTTCATTTTGGGGATGTCGTCAAAAGATTAAAGCAAATTCTGATATGGGTCTGTGGTTATACTCTAGTTTATGTCATCGTTTTAGGGGTATTTGCTTTGGTTGTCTTGAATCGCAACATTGTCCGACCCATGCAAAGCCTTTTAAAAGCCATCCAACTTATCGGCAGCGGAAAGCTCGATACAAAATTGACCGAATCTGGCCCTTTGGAAATCTACACTCTCAGCCAGTCTTTTAATTCCATGACCCAGGCACTCAAATCAAGCCGCACTGAAACGGAACAGTCCATTAACTCTCTGCAACAAATAAACAAACAACTGAAACAAGCACAGAACGAACTTGTCCAAAGTGAAAAGCTCGCATCTGTCGGCACCCTGGCTGCGGGCATGGCTCACGAAGTTGGAAACCCGCTCGGCGCTATCATCGGTTACCTTGAACTTCTAAAAGATCAACTCGCAGAAGGACCAGAAAAAACCATTGCTCAGCGTGCGACAACAGAAGCGCTTCGCATCGATCATCTGGTGAAGGATCTTCTCGATTACGCACAGCCAAACCCAGATCCCCTAATGACCTGTGAACCATGGGCGGCGGTCCACAATGCGGTTACTTTACTGAA
>JAKIUS010000497.1 GCA_021647445.1 Geopsychrobacter sp.
GAAAATCCTCCAGCGTGCTGTACCGAGCAACCTAAGCTAACAACTCGCCCAGGGGTTGGGTGGTCAGAGCCTGATCCTGATTCCAGCGACCGCGACAGGCACGCAATTTTTCATCGAATTTAAGCGTCACAAAACAGCCGACATTTTGTTGTAGAGCCGGGTCATCGTATACTGACTGGTCGTGGCGGGAGTCATGACCACCGTCAGACAGCCTGGCATCGATCGCCTGGCGTGCAATATTCAGCAGAATGGTCTTTGATTCGTTTGAAAGTAACATCGATGCTTCACCTAAACTTCTGGATTGCCAACTGGCTGTATAATAGATTTCGTAATCATAGTGTCTTGGATCCTTTTCTGGCAAGAAGTTATCCGAACCCTGACCGGATAAGGGTGGTCGCTGGTATGAGCGCATGTTAGTTTGTGGCCTTTAGCAGCCTGTCCTTGTTGGCGGGGTGCGTACTAAATCCGGTCGCAATGCTGCGGTCCGTTTAAAGACAGTTGGAAGAACAATGACAAAGAACAACAGAGTGGATGATGAATCGATCCTGTGGCGGGGCCGTCCCGCCCCGCGTTGCTATACCTTTCGACTCTGGAAGCAGGCCATCGCTGGTAGTATCCTTTTCCTCGTCAGCAGCTTCTGGCTGATGAATGCGTTGCAACTCATTCGGGATGGTTACCCGTTGTGGCTTCTGTTATTCCCGGTGCCGATCATTGCAGGCAGTTTTATCTTCGGCCCCATGCAGATAATTATGGCGCGCTGGCGCTGGCCGCATATTTTTTATGTGATGACCGAAACCCATCTGCTTGCGCCCCATGTCGCAGTACCCCTTGCGTCAGTGGTTGAGGTTAAAATGAAAAAGCAGGGAGACAAACTCGCCAGCTTGCGCATCGGTAGCGCATCGGGGCAGAAGCTGATCCTGTACTGTATCGAACAACCCGATAGTCTCTTCTCCCTGCTGACCGAACATTGCCCTCAGCTCAAGAATTGACCCTTCTTCGCCCTGGGGTTAAGATGCGCCGATTTTACTCTGGAATTTTAGCAGCCTGTCGGACTATCCATGAACTGGCTGCAAATTCGTCTGCTTGGCCCAGATTTCAGCTCCTTTTTGACCAATAGCTACGGCTATTACTCTCAAATGAGCTAAAATCTGACCTCAAGCAGCCAACTTTTCGCTTCAGCTCTGATAGCTCGACAGGCTGCTATATGGATATTAAGCAAATGCAAAAGAATTTTTATCTCGAAACCTTCGGCTGTCAGATGAATATTGTCGACTCCGAACGGATTGTCAGTATGTTGAACGAAATCGACTACCAACAGGTCGAGAGCGCCGAGCAGGCGGATCTTATTTTACTCAATACCTGCAGTGTTCGCGACAAGGCAGAACGCAAGGTCTATGGACATCTTGGACGATTCAAACCGCTTAAGGATGCCCGTCCCGACCTGATCATCGGGGTAGGGGGCTGTGTTGCCGAGCAGGAAGGGCAGAAGATGCTTGATGAGGTTGCCTTCCTCGATTTGGTCTTCGGTACTCACAATGTTCATCGTCTGCCCGAGTTGGTGCAGCAGGCCGAAGCTGGAAACCGGCGTATCAGCGTTACCGGGTTTCTCGACCGTGAAACCCGGCTTAACCTGTTTCCACAACGTAGCGAACTCGATGGCGTTACCCGTTTTGTTACGGTGATGCAGGGTTGTGATAACTTTTGTTCCTACTGCATTGTTCCGCACGTACGGGGTCGTGAAATCAGCCGTCCCAGCGCGGACGTGCTCGCGGAGGTCAAAGCCCTGGTTGAAGCTGGGGTGCGTGAGGTGACTCTGCTGGGCCAAAACGTCAATTCGTACGGCAACAAAGAGGATGAGATCAACTTCGCCCAATTGGTCCGCAAGGTCGCGGCCATTAAAGGGCTTGCGCGGCTGCGTTTCACCACCAGCCATCCCAAGGATCTGTCGGATGAACTGATCGCCTGCTTTGCCGAACTCGATACTCTTTGCCATCATCTGCATCTGCCGGTGCAGTGTGGTTCTAACGAGATTTTGCAAAAAATGAATCGCGGCTACAGTCGTGAAGAGTATCTTGCCACCGTGGTAAAACTGAAAAAGACCTGTCCCGATATCCGTCTGACCACCGATATCATCGTCGGTTTTCCGGGTGAGACCGAAGAGGATTTTCAGCAGACCCTCGATCTAGTGGCTGAGGTCGGCTATGCCGATGCCTTTACTTTTCTCTATTCCAAACGGACTGGAACCGCCGCCGCCGAGCTTGAAGATAAAATCGGCGCACGGATCAAGCAGCAACAGTTTGAACGGTTATTGGCG
>JAKIUS010000498.1 GCA_021647445.1 Geopsychrobacter sp.
CGTGACGTGCAGTATATTCTGCAGCGTTACAAAGACCTGCAGGACATCATCGCTATCCTCGGTATGGACGAACTCTCCGAGGAAGATAAGCTGATCGTTGCCCGTGCGCGTAAGGTGCAGCGTTTCCTCTCGCAGCCCTTCCACGTGGCCGAAGCCTTTACCGGTACACCGGGCAAATACGTTGAGCTCAAGGATACCATCAAGGGTTTCCAGGAGATTATCGAAGGGAAACATGATGCGCTGCCTGAGCAGGCCTTCTACCTGGTTGGGACCATTGAAGAAGCAATCGAAAAAGCCAAGAGCATGGCGGCCTGATCGATTACAGGAGAACGCTGAAAAAGGATTATCCTGATGGCTCAAAAGCTTACACTTGAAATGGTGACACCGTACAAGAAGGTTCTGTCTCAAGAGGTTGATGAGATTACCGCTCCCGGTTCGATCGGCGAGTTGGGTCTTCTACCCGGGCATACCCCGTTATTGACGACGCTGAAGATCGGCGAACTGGACTATAAACTGGATGGCAAGCTCTTTAGTGTTGCTGTCAACTGGGGTTATCTTGAGGTTGGTGATGATAAGGTGACAATTCTGGTTGATACGGCTGAAAAGGCCGATGAGATCGATCTTGAACGTGCCAAGGCTGCCCTCGGGCGTGCCGAAGAAGCGCTCAAGACCCTCTCACAAGAGGATGTTAAATTTACCGTTATGGAAGCCGCTCTGCAGCGTGCTTTAGTCCGTATTCAGGTTGCTGGACACAAGTAACCATCCAAAATAATAATATTATGCTTAAGCAAAAGGGCGATTCCTTTCACGGAGTCGCCCTTTTGTTCGTGTTTGGGGAATTGTGTTGCCGATATTTTTTTACTTCAGCAGAGCTTGCAGTGCGGTTAGTGAAAGTTCGGCATCTTGTTGATTATGTGCTTCAAGGGTGGCGGTCGGTGTTGAGTCGAGTTGGCGCAGTTGGTTGAAGAAGGCCTCAAAATCAATTTTGCCTTTGCCGATGGGACGGTGATCATCTTTGCGCCTGCGGTTATCATGCAGATGCAGGTGGGCAAGGAAGGGTTCAAAGGCAGTCAGCCATAGCTCAATCGGTGTTTTGGAAAAGAGAAACCAATGGCCAATATCAAAGCAATGGCGCATATAAGGAGAGTTTATGGCGTGTAGCAGGTCGACCAACGGATCGGGCCGGGTGTCAAAGATATTCTCGAGACAAATGAGTATATCGTTGCTGGCTGAACGTGCAAGTAGAGCTGGCCAAAATTCGAGAGAGTTTTCCAGCCAGGCATTGGGGGTTCGCGCGTAGCGCCAGGGATCGTATCCGGGATGAAAGACGATACGTGAGGCTTCAACCCTAGCGGCGAATTCGATGGTTTGTTCAAAGCGTCGCGCGGTGATTGCTCGGATATCCGGATCAGAAGAAGCGGGGTTAAGGTCGAAAAAGGGCGCATGGATGGTGCAGTGCAACCCGGCTGCCTGCAGACGCTTGTGTAAGTCGATACTGTCCTGTGGGGTGAAATTATCGAGACCGCTGGTTTGAAGCGCCAGTTCGGGTTGCCACTGTTCAGCAAGGAAGTCATCCAGACGTTCTTCAAGTTTGTTCACCGGCAGGTGGATATAAAGGTCAGGTAGCAGAAGTCCCTCCTGATGCTATGCGTTCTAAGTCTTTGATGGCTGGTCGTTCACCCAAGGTGATCAGGGTATCATCTGCGGTTATCCGGGTCTCTGACCCAGGATTAAAGATAATCCCGGCCCCAGCCTTGCGAATACCAACAATAATAATACCGTGCTTTTTACGAATATCCGAAGAGAGCAGGGTCTTGCCCGCAAGGCGCGAATCTTTCGCTACCCGGATCTCTTCGAGTTGCAATTCAATATTTTGATCGCCAGTGGCAATCTCAAGAAAATCGACCACCGTAGGTCGCAACATAGCATGGGCCATACGTGTTGCTCCAATGGTATAAGGTGAAACAACCTTGTTGGCCCCGGCGCGTTTGAGTTTTATTTCAGATCCCTCTTCGCTGGCACGCGCTAGAATAAAAAGCTTGGGATTCAACCCCCGCGCAGTGAGGGTGATGTAGACATTTTCTGAATCTGAGGTGACCGCAGTAACGAGTCCCTGAGCTTGCTGAATACCCGCTTGTTCCAGAATTTCATCGCGGGTCGCATCGCCATGGACATACAGGTAGCCCGCAGCATCTATCTGCTGACAAAGCTCAAGGTCTTGCTCCACCACAATAAAAGGAACCGGTTTTGCCGCAAATTCACGACAGATCAACTGGCCAATCCGTCCATAGCCGCAGACAATATAT
>JAKIUS010000499.1 GCA_021647445.1 Geopsychrobacter sp.
GGTTGAGTGGCCCCTCCGGCGGGACTGTCTTGATCTCAACATCAATGACCGAACCGATGGGGATTCGAGATTTATTGCCGCGTTGGGCATTTCCGCTCGCCTCAGCATCTGTAGCGACCACCGCCAGCGGCCGTGCCCACTTGGTCTGTTTGATGCTGATGGTCCCGTGGCGCTCTCCAATCTGACAGTCGATCTGCTTGCGGTTACCGCCGATCACCAGCGCCTGGGTCAGGCTGCCGATTTTAAGCGGATGGCTGCTGAGATTTTTGACTTGCTGCGCAAGAAATGCGGCCCGTTCCTCTTCTGGTAGATACTGCGCAGGGCCACGATAGCCCTGACGCTTGTCGTGGTTCCGCAGATTCTGGCGGACCGCTTTTTCGGCCGCCTGCTGCATCGGAATATTGATGCTGGTGTAAACTTTGAGGCCACCGGTGTAGAGAGTCTCGGTGCCGAAACGATTCTCAAGATAGCGTCTGACCTGCTCATTGAAGTAGGCGGTCTCTTTAAGGTGGGTGTTGAGACGCGGTTTGATCTTAATCGTTTCAAGGCGCGCCTGATCTGCCTCGGCTGGAGTAATAAAACCCTCTTCTGTCATGCGCTGCAGGACATATTGCTGACGTTCAATCGCGCGAGAAAGGTGACGATAAGGGGAGTAACGGCTGGGAGCTTGCGGCAGCCCGGCCAGAATTGCGCATTCAGCGAGGGTCAGTTGATCGACACTTTTGTCAAAATAATTTTCGGCTGCGGCCTCGACTCCGTAGGCACGATGGCCTAGATAGATCTGATTCAGATAGAGGTAGAGGATCTCCTTCTTGCTCAACGCATTCTCCATGCGGCGGGCGAGAATCGCTTCTTTAAATTTGCGCGAGAAGGAGCGTTCGGAGGTCAGGAGCAGTTGTTTGGCGACCTGTTGGGTGATGGTGCTCCCGCCCTGGGCGATGCCGCCAGCGGCGACATTTTTAAGCGCCGCTCTGGCAATGGAGACCAGATCGATCCCCTTGTGTTTAAAGAAGTTGGAATCTTCGGCGGCGACAAAAGCCTGCACCAGTTGCCAGGGCAGCTGGTCTACCGCCACCAGAATACGGCGCTCTCGGGAGTATTCAGCGATGATCGTGCCGTCATCGCTGTAGATGCGGGTGATCAGCGGTGGCCGATAGTCCGAGAGGGTTTCAACCCGTGGCAGGGAATTGGCGACGTAAAAATAGGCGATCGTCAGACCGGTGATGCCGCTTAGCCCGAATCCGACTATGGTGAGCAGGATATATTTGAAAATGCGTTTGCGCGTTGACATTTCATGATCCCGACAAGAAAAAATAATCTTGAAACAGGAACTTATAGCATGTGAAACCCGGCCTGAGCAACTGTCGGGCAGTCCGCTTCCGCTTGACCCGCTACTGGTGGTACCCTATGCTCCACAGATCTTAAGCCAAGGAATGAAAATCGATGAAAAAAGCAGTTGTTCTTTATAGTGGTGGTCTCGATTCAACGACCTGCATGGCGATTGCGCGCGACGCAGGATTTGAGCCTTATGCCTTAAGTTTTGCCTATGGCCAACGTCATTCTGTCGAGCTCGACAAAGCGCGTGATTATGCACTACTGGTCGGGGCCAAGGAGCACATGGTCGTTGATATCGACCTGCGGCAAATGGGCGGAAGCGCCCTGACTAGCGAGATCGATGTTCCCAAAGATGGCAGCGATGAAACACAGATCCCCATTACCTATGTTCCGGCGCGTAATACGATTTTTCTCTCTTTTGCCCTCGGTTGGGCCGAAGTGCTCGGTGCGCAGGACATCTATATCGGCGTCAATGCCGTCGATTATTCAGGTTATCCCGATTGCCGACCTGAATTTATCGCGTCCTTTCAGCAGATGGCTGATCTGGCGACGCGGGCTGGTGTCGAAGGCAATCCCTACAAGATTCATGCACCACTGATCGATTTGACAAAGGCTCAGATTATCGAAAAGGGTCTTGCCCTCGGGGTCGATTATGGTCATACCCACAGTTGTTATGATCCGACCGAAGATGGACGTTCCTGTGGTCATTGCGATTCCTGCTTGTTGCGACTTAAGGGCTTTGCCGACGCCGGCAGCAGTGATCCGATCCCCTATGTGTGACCGAAGTTCTCAGGCAGAGTTGAATGCCGGGTTTGTCTGTGGAAGGAAAATCGATGAACAAAATGCCTGATCTGCAGAAGAGCGCTGACCAGCGGCGCATCGCCATCGACAAGGTCGGGGTCAAGGATATCCGTTACCCGATTGTGGTGCTCGACCGTGCACGCCAGGAACAGCACACC
>JAKIUS010000500.1 GCA_021647445.1 Geopsychrobacter sp.
CGCCATTGGAAGGGTGTCTGTCGCTAAGGATGGCGACAGTCAAGCCCCATGGATGGGTTCATGCGTCCCTGGAAATGGCGTGCGCGAACTCATCGTGCCCAAGTGGAGCGAAGTGGATAACCAGATATTACTTTTATCGGCGTCCTCGTGTTATACCGACAGACTGCTAGCAACCAATTGTTGCGATTTAGCTCCCTTGGCCAAGGTGGTGCCTTAATGTCATTCTCCACAACAGATAAAACCGGCGACGCCCAAGCGGCAAACAAGTCGCTAATAATTCGACAGCTGGGCCTGCAGCCTTACGAGCCCGTCTGGCAGCGGATGCAGGCTTTCACCAAGTCGCGCGATCGATATACGCGGGATGAGATCTGGCTGCTTGAACACGAGCAGGTCTTTACCCAAGGCAAGGCCGGCAAAGCCGAGCATGTCCTTGAGCCCGGCGATATTCCGGTGGTTCCGGTCGATCGGGGAGGCCAAGTGACCTACCATGGGCCAGGCCAGCTGGTCGGCTACCTGTTGATCGATCTGAAACGGCGCAAGCTGGGGGTGAGGGCTCTGGTGGAGAAGATTGAGGAATCGATTATCGAGCTCCTCAACGACTACGGAGTCGAAGCGCAAACCAGGGCGAATGCTCCGGGGGTGTATGTGGAGGGGGGCAAGATAGCCTCTTTGGGCCTGCGGGTGACCCGCGGACGCTGCTTTCATGGCTTGGCACTGAATCTCGATATGGACCTTGAGCCTTTTTTGCACATAAATCCCTGTGGATATCAGGGGCTGCAGGTAACGCAACTGAAGGACCTTGTAGGGTCCGTACCTCTAGTCGACGTCGGTGCCAGGCTGGCTGACCACCTGGTGGCCAAGCTGGGGTACGACACGGTTGTAACTCAACAAGGCTGGGATAAAAAAGCATGAATCAACCCATCAAGTCGAATCGCAAACTAGAACTCATCTTTACTGACAGGGTCGGGATTGCAGCGGAGGTCGCCACCCTGATGTCCGAACAGAGGATCAATATTGCCTTTTTTGAAATGGACGTGCAGGGCGACCAGACGACCATCTATCTGGAAGCAGAAGGTGCCCCCGCGATCGACTGGGATTCTTTTCTCGACAGATTGAAGACCATTCCCGACCTCAGGGAGGTTTCCACCATCGATACACTTCCCCAGGAAGAGCGCGAAAAACGTCTTCAGGTTGCGCTGGACAGTATCAGCGACGGAATTCTGGGCATCGACAATCAGGGTGATGTGGTCCTCATCAACCGGGTCGCCTGTAACATCTTGGGCTGTGATGGCCGCGAGGTGACCGGCACGAACATTCGCAAACTGAATCGGGCGGACCAAGGACTAGAGGAGTGTCTGTCTGGAAAACCATTTACGAATGTGAAGAAGAACTTGATTGTCCCCAACGGACGGTTTCAGTTTCTCGCCACCGGCAAACCGATCAAGGGCTCTTCAGGGCGCATCGTCGGTGCGGTTGAAATCATGAAGGACATGCAGGAGATCAAAGAGCTCTCGACCGCGGTTGCCCCGTCGAATCAGTTCAGTTTCAGCGATATGATCGGCCGCAGCCCGGCGATCATGGAGGCCATTTCCTTCGCCCAGAAGATTGCTCGTGCCGATACGGTTGTCTCCATCTACGGCGAGAGCGGCACAGGAAAAGAACTCTTTGCCAGTGCCATCCATACCGAAAGTGGTCGCAGTGGCCCCTTTGTTCCGCTTAACTGTGCCGCTTTACCCGAAACCCTGCTCGAGAGTGAGCTGTTCGGTTATGAGGGGGGGGCATTTTCGGGGGCCCAGAAGGAGGGGAAGGCCGGCCTTTTTGAGGTCGCCAGGGACGGGACCATCTTTCTTGACGAGATCGCCGAAATGCCCCTGAGCTTGCAGGCCAAGATGCTGCGCGTCATTCAGGAGAAGAGGGTCCGTCGCATCGGCGGCAGACAAGAATTGCCGATCAATGCCCGGATCATTACCGCCACCAACAAAAACCTTGCACAGATGGTGGAGGAACAACTGTTTCGCGAAGACCTTTACTACCGTGTCAGCGTCTTTCCGATCTACGCCCCGCCCCTGCGCGAACGTCTCGAGGATATTTCTCTGTTGGTGGAGCACTTTCTGTTTCACCTGAATATGCGTCTCGAAAAGAACTGGCAATCGCTCTCTCCTGAGGCCCTGGAGAAGTTGCATCTGCACCATTGGCCTGGCAACATCCGGGAACTGAAAAATGTCATCGAACGCGCCGCCATCCTCAGCGACTCTCCGAGGATCGAAGCCGAGTACATCCTTTTCGGCAA
>JAKIUS010000501.1 GCA_021647445.1 Geopsychrobacter sp.
TTTACTGTAGGAGCGACTTCAGTCGCGAATGATGGTGTAAAAAACTAGCTGTTGCGTCAAATATTCGCGGATAAATCCGCTCCTACACGAGCTGGAAACAAGTAGCGGAAGATTAGTGCTAATCAGAATAAGAGATGAGTTTGCGTGCGCCATTGGAAGGGTGTCTGTCGCTAAGGATGGCGACAGTCAAGCCCCATGGATGGGTTCATGCGTCCCTGGAAATGGCGTGCGCGAACTCATCGTGCCCAAGTGGAGCGAAGTGGATAACCAGATACAGTTATTCAATGCGTCCGATCAGCACCTCACGCGGCTTACCGCTGCCGTCCGACGGACCGACGATCCCTTCAGACTCCATTTTTTCAATCATGCGCGCGGCACGATTGTAACCGACGCGCAAACGACGCTGCAGCATCGAAATCGAAGCGCCTCGCGCCTCTGAAATGATGCGCAGGGCCTCATCCCAATGTTCATCGTAACCCTCTTCATCCTCACCAGCGGCATTCTTGGCTTCTGGTGGAACGGTCAGAATCGATTTGTCGTAATCCGGCGTCCCCTGTTTACTCAGGAAATCGACCACCCGTTGCACCTCATGCTCCGAAACAAAAGCGCCGTGCACCCGTTGCAGATAACCGACTCCCGGCGGCAGAAAGAGCATATCGCCCATGCCGAGCAGGGCCTCGGCCCCCATCGAATCAAGAATGGTCCGTGAATCTGTCCGCGAGAAAACCTTAAAGGAAATCCGCGTCGGAAAGTTGGCCTTGATTAAACCGGTGATCACGTCAACGCTCGGCCGTTGCGTTGCAAGGATCAAGTGGATGCCCGCAGCCCGGGCTTTTTGGGCCAGACGGGCAATCGACTCTTCAATCTCACGTCCGGCAACCATCATCAGGTCGGCCAGCTCATCGACAATCACCACGATATAAGGCAGATGGGCATGTTCAAGCGGCTCTGACGATTCCTCAACGAGCGGCAGCTCGCTTTCCGTCGCGGCGTCCAAGATATCTTCGGGCGACAGGATAAGCGTGCCGTCGAGCTCTTCCAGAGGTTCCGCAGCCTGCTCGGCCTTGGCTTCCTTCTCGAGCTTGCGGTTGTAGCCCTCTAGGTTTCGCACCCCCTTGTCGGCCAACAGTTGGTAGCGACGCTCCATTTCACGCACCGCCCAGGCGAGAGCCAGGTTGGCTTTTTTCGGATCGGTCACCACCGGCAGCAACAGGTGCGGAATTCCCTCATACATCGAGAGTTCGATCATCTTCGGGTCGATCATGATCAGCCGTACATCTTCGGGGCTTGCCCGATAGAGCAGCGACAGGATCATGGTATTGATCGATACCGACTTGCCGCTGCCGGTCGCCCCGGCCACCAGCAGGTGAGGCATCTTGGCCAGGTCTGAAACCACCGTCTGACCGAAGATATCCTTGCCGAGGGCCATGGGTAATTTTCCGCCGGTACGCTGAAACTGATCGGATTCGATAATCTCCTTCAGATAGACCGTCTCGCGATCGACATTCGGAATTTCGATACCGACCACGCCACGACCGGGAATCGGCGCGACAATACGGATCGAAACCGCCTGCATGGCCATCGCCAGGTCATCCTGCAGATTGGCAATTTTATTGACCTTGATCCCCGCCGCCGGGGCAAATTCGTACATGGTGACAACCGGGCCGGGCTTGACCTCGGTCACCTCTCCTTCAACGCCAAAATCGAGCAGTTTACGCTCCAGCATTTTAGCGGCTAACGCCAGGCTGTCGCGGTCGATTTCAGGCGCGGGTTTACCATCATGATCGAGTAGAGAGACCTGTGGCTGATGATAGATGCCATCGGCCTCCAAAAAGGAGAAAGAATCCTGATTCTCGGTGTCGACTACAGGCTTTTTTTTGCTTTTGCTCATCGTACGTGGTGCTGGCAACTTCTTCGTTTCAACAGAGACAATCATCGGCGTTCGGATTTCAGGTTCACGTTTCACCGCTTTCTCGGTACGCGCCAAACGTCCCTCGCGGCGCAACTCAAGCCGTCGGCCCAAACGTTCAAGAATGCCATCGACAAACAGCACCAAGCTAAAACGGGTCGAGAGGATCAGGGCAACCAGAAAAAAAACAATCAGCACAACCACCGCACCACTCAGGTTCAGATAACTGGCCAGCATCCGTACCAGAACCCGGCCAATGGCACCACCGGCTTCACCGATCCGGTTGCCGAACAATTGCACCTGCTGAAACTGAAGAGCACGAAGTCTCGCCAACGAGACCTGCAACATCAAAAAGGCCCCGGCCCGCTGCCACCGCAAATG
>JAKIUS010000502.1 GCA_021647445.1 Geopsychrobacter sp.
TATTGCCGCCAGCCGCGATGCATTCAAGCTTTAGACTCTTCGGTATGTCGGCGTTCTCCCTGTTTATCTGCTTCTTCTCTCTGCTTATCGGTTTGACGTTGGTGGCGATTTATCTGATCAAGGTCCGCCGTACCTCAGTGTTGCTGGAACGGCTTGCGAACGAATCGATTCCTCACGCGGCTCCTCCGGTTGTTCGTGCCGCTCCCGTGGAAAAGGTCTCTCCGGCCGTAGAAGATTCTGAGGGATGTTGCTCCAGTGCGGAGGGGAGCGCAGTATCCGATGATGGTTTGCTGGATGTTGGAGCGCGTAAACTCTGTCGTTTACGGGTGGTGCGCATCTATCAGGAGACCCCTGAGGTTAAAACGTTCCGCATGGTTGCTTGTGATGGTGCCGCGATCCCTTTCAGTTATCAGCCGGGACAGTTTTTAACCCTCAGTATTCCGCACGAAGGCAAAACGATTCGGCGTAATTACACCATCTCGTCCTCTCCAACGCAGGGCTACTATTGTGAAATAACCGTGAAACGCGAAGAGCAGGGGATAGGGTCACGTTATCTGCACGATGTGTTGCAGGAGGGTGATACTCTTGAAGTTCAACCGCCTGCAGGTCACTTTATCTTTACCGGCAAGGAGGCCAAGAGCATTGTGCTGATCGGTGGCGGGGTCGGGGTGACGCCAATGATGAGTGTCGCTCGGGCGATGCTCGATATCGGCTGGAACGGAGAACTTTATTTCATCTACGCCTGTCGTACGCTGCAAGAGTTTATTTTTGCTGATGAGATGAAGGCCCTGAAGCGGCGTAATCCCAAACTTAAGACCTTTATCGTGGTCGGTGAACTCGAAAAACCGCAGGATGGGTTTCATACGGGTCAATTGACTGCAAAACGACTTGCGGCCTGGGTGCCGAAGATCACCGACAAGCGTATCCATCTGTGTGGTTCGCCGCCGATGATGGACGCCTTGAAAAATATGCTCACCGAACTTGGGGTAACGAAGGAGCAGATTAAATTTGAAATGTTCGGTCCGTCAAAATCTGCGAAAAAACCGGCGGTCGAGACTCCAGAGCAGCCGGTTGCGAAGGCGACGGGCGTCACTATTAAATTTAAACGATCCGGAAAATCTGGGCAGTTACAGCCGGATGAGACGGTTCTCGAAGCCGCAGAGCGCTTAGGGGTGGAGATCGATTCTTCATGTCGCGCGGGAAGCTGTGGAATCTGCGCAGTTAAGCTGCTCGAAGGGCAGGTTGATATGGCCAGTGAAGATGGTCTGCATCCAGACGATAAGGCGCAAGGGATGATTCTGGCTTGCCAGGCGACAGCCCGTTCTGATTTGACCATTGAGGCCTGAGAGCGATGAAAGAGAAAGAAAAAATCATCGCTACGGCGCTGGTCGTTATTATCCTTTTTCTCTGGTCTGGGGCGCTGTTACATGTCTCACCACGTTTTGCTGGCAGCCTTGCGGGGGGTGTTCTTGGGGTCAGTGGCGCTCTGTTGATGCTGGTTCCTCTTGTTTACTACATCATTAAGCGTGTCAAGTCGCTTAAATCGGCGGTGACCAAACGCGTTCCGGTACGTACCCTGCTTGCCTGGCACATTTACGCCGGATTGGTTGGTCCGCTGTTGGTCTTGATTCATACCGGACACAAGTTTGAAAGTCTGTTAGGCCTGCTGTTGACCTTACTGACCCTGACCGTGGTCTTAAGCGGATTTGTCGGTCGTTATCTGCTCGGGCGTGTCGGGCAGGGCTTGCGTGAGAAGAGGGCTCAACTTGAAACCCTGAACCAGACGTATCGCGCGATGGCGAACACATTAGCGGCAGACCCCGAACAGTTAGCAATGGTGCGGCCCTTTGCCAGTTTCCGGCGCAGGTTGACGACTGCGTTCTTGAATCCGGAAGATTCAGGCAATCGGAGTCGATTTGTTGAGCCTCTGAACGTTGTACGTCATGTTGAGGCGATTGCCGATGTTGAAAATTCCATCTTCATGCATGACAGTTTTAAAAAATGGTTCTCGCGCTGGCTGAAATGGCACCTGATTATTTCGTTTCTTCTTTATCTGCTGCTGTTTTTCCATATCTGGGCAAGCTTGCATTTTGGCTTGAGATGGTTTTCATAATGAAAGCCGGAAAAAAAATTAATTGGAAGAAGAGAATTGGTTTAATTATTATAATAGGGCTATTGGTCGCTGTGGTATTGGGTTCTCAGCATTCCGACCCAAACTTTATGCATCGATGGGAGGCTCTTGCCGAACCCGGTCGATTATCTCAAGTACACGCAACGCTTGCAA
>JAKIUS010000503.1 GCA_021647445.1 Geopsychrobacter sp.
GCATGGGGTTATTTCCGTGTTTACGTTGATTGGAGATATGGGATTTGCTTGAAGGTACAAAAGGCGAAAACTCCGCAGCAGGGAGTCTTCGCCTTTTGTAAATTATTCAGTCTCTTTCGAGATGGGTTCGCGACCCCCATAGCAAGGGTGTTTGTCGCCAGAGATGGCGACATCAAGCCCCATGGATGGGTGAATGCGTCCCTTGATATGGGGGTTGCGAACCCATCATGCTGAAGAGTTGCGGCTTCTTTTGCCGGTTGGTGTTGTTGGCCCGCTTAAACCACCAGCCCGCGAATCTTGTCGCTGACCTCTTTGCGTAGCGTCAGTTCAACAAAGCTCAGGGTTCCGGCAACACTCCCCGCACAGCCTTTACAAGAGCCCTGGTAGGCCAGGTGCACTTGAATGGTCCCATCCTCGGCTGGTTGCACATCTTCAAGTTCGATACCGCCGCCATCGCGGGCTAAAGCCGGGCGAATGTGCTCATCGAGGGCAGCTTCGATCGCCCTGATCTGCTTGACCACCGAAAGCTTGCTGAAGTCGGTCTGCACGTTATTCGGGTTGCGTTCATGTTCGATCTCGCCACGCACTCTGGCGAGGATATCGACCAGGTAGTGTTCGCGCTTTTCGTGACCACCGGGATGGATGCAGGATTTACAGAAGGCCCCAGCCTTGGTGTAGTCGGTGATCTCTTCAACGGTCTTAAGATCGTTGATGCGGATGGCATCTTCAACGGTCTGCAATGAAACCCGCGCACATTCGCAGACGATATCGGCCTCTTCGAGGGTTGCGATATCGACGTTACGATAGATGGAGGTCGCCCGTTTGATCACTTCGTAGGCCATGACGCTGCAGTGCATCTTTTGCGGCGGGACGGCCGCGACATCCTTATCATCGCGCAGGGCGTGCTCGACATCGAGATTGGTGATTTTGGCCGCGTCATCGACGGTTTTGTCCATGCACATTTCGGCCATCATGTCGGTGGCGGCAATTGCAGTGCCACAGCCGAAGGACTTAAAACTGGCCTTTTTGATGATATGGGTCTTCTTGTCAACCAGCCAGAAGAGGCGCACTGTATCGCCGCAGGATTCAGCGCCTTCATTGGCGATCACCAGTTTGCAGCCGCTCTTTTCGGCCTCGGCTTCGGTCAACTCGCCGAAGTTGCGCGGGTTGTTCATGCGGTCGGCAACCTTGGCTGAATATTGCTCCCAGAGTTCGCCGCCGATCAGATCACTTTTTGCCATGGTTCTTCTCCTGTTATTTCGTGCAAAATCTTATCAGTAGGATGTCGATAGTTGGCGTAGCCGCATGACTGCTTTGTTGATGGTGTAGATCGTGTAATCGATCTCCTGCTCAGTGGTGAAGCGTGACAGGCTCAGCCGTACACCAGTATGAGCCAGTTCCTTGTCGGCACCAATAGCAGTCAGTATCGGACTGGCTTCCAGCGATTCCGAGGCGCAGGCACTGCCGGTTGAAGCGGCGATTCCGTTCTGGTTCAAATCCCAGATCAGAGCTTCGCCCTCCACTCCGCGAATACTGACATAGACCGTATTGGGGGTGCGCAGATCACGTTTGCCAACCACCAGAATATCATCAATTTTCAGTAAGGCATCTTCCAGTTTGTCACGTAACCGCCGTACCTCGGTATTTTCGAAGGCCAGATGTTCGTTGGCCAGTTCCATGGCCTTGCCCATGGCGACCATCCCCGGCACATCAACAGTTCCTGCCCGGCGTCCGCCCATTTGCTCACCACCATGCAGCAGGGGGGGCAGACTGACACCATTGCGAATATAGAGACCGCCAACCCCTTTGGGGCCATGAAACTTGTGCGCACTGAAGGTCAGGTAATCGACATGAATCTGTTTGAGTGGGATAAAACCTATCTGAATCCGCTTTATGGTTTGTGCAATGCTCCAGTGGATTTCCCGAAAATGCTGAAGCTGTATCAGCAGGGGGATTTGTTGCTGGATGAAATGATCACTCGGACGTATGCGTTGGATCAACTGGGTGAAGCTTTTGCGGACATGCATGCGGGACGCAATGCCAAAGGAGTCATTTTATTTAGCATTTAGGAATTAACATTTAGCATTTTGATCAATCGAACGACCAACAAATGTTGCGAACCAAGAACTAAGAAACATCTTCTTTGTATTTCTTCATCACTGCGCGGAAGGTGTTTTCTTTGGCTCCGCGGGTGGAGGAGGGGTCTTTGAGGAATAGGCTGAGGATCCAGGTCAGGGCCATGGCGAGGCTGAAGCCGATCGGCCAGTACCAGACGGAGAACC